>NZ_JRNG01000018.1:0-66435 GCF_000759055.1 Corynebacterium tuscaniense DNF00037
CTGGTGTAACAGCTCGGCAGCACTAGCAAAAAATTGAGCTAACCCCCGGGTTGCTTCAGGCTCACTCACCGAACTAATCGCCTGATGCATCCGCCCCGCCTGATCCAAACCAGAAACCTGAGAATAGGTTCCAAGGCCACGTACTTCTCGGCTTGCCGTGGTGCTCTTCAAAATACTCGCAGTGCCATCAAGAATTCGCGCTGCTTGTGCAACATCGTCAGTGCTCAAATACATACCCATCATTAGCCCCCGATTAATACTTTTCTTAGTTATAGCTGGTAAAATGCTTCCATTATTTTTTGTGCAGTGGCACACAATTCCTGTTCACTCACCGGATTTGTTGCCTCCCCGACAACGATTGAAAACTGTCCGCGCGTTGTATCGACGGCAGCAACACAGCTTTCGTCTCCACTTTCAGCGCCCCGATAGAACATCATTCCGGGAATCACAGACGAATCTGCATCCCTCACAGCAGAGCCTTCTTGCCCCTCAACATCTTCCCGACCAGCTGGGGAAATACCAATTGCAAGTCCTATCCCCGGCTCGTTTCCGAGCAGAGGACACGTAATTCCTCCGCCGGGTACAGTGAAATTCGCCTCAATACGCTTCAATCCCACCGTCGCGAACTCAGTCTCTGAGATTTCCTCACACGGATTGAATAAGTTGTCCTTGATCGCTTCGTAGTCAAAATCTCCGAGAATGAGATCACCGCTGGCAAAGTGAAAAGCGGGCACCTCCGTCTGCGTCGGCTCCGATCCAGCGTCAGGCGCTGATGGCGCGGGTGCTTCTTCTTTTGGGGTTGCCTCGTGCCGTTGGTCAGCTTGCCCGAATAAGCCCGTCGCCGTGCAACTTGAAAGTAAGCTCGCAGTGGCTACAGCCGTGATGACAGTTGCTATCTGCTTGTACACGCTGCGATACCCCCGATTCTTGTGTTCCCCAGGTCAGTCCGAATCTCATCGGACACAAACAACAATGCCACGTTTCAAAGACGCAGGAAACCTTTTTGTGTCCACTAAAGTAGACATCCATGAAACCCGCTGCTTGAACAGCACGGCTCAATCAGAAAACATTCCACGAATACCCTCTGAACTCATGCCCGAACTGCTCCCCATCAGCAACCAGCCGATAAATCCAACTCGTGGGCGATAATGCAAAAACGTGGTAGAGACTCAGACTCCGAAGTTGTGCATACTAGTCCCCCAGAAACTTCATCCACTGCTCCCACTCGCGCTCAACTTGTGCCTTACCCAGGGCGTAGTTGGCGGTGAGTTTAGCTAGGTTCCGCTCGGATGCGTCCACGCTCATGGCGTCTGGGAAGAACACCTGGGCGCGGCCTTGCTCCTCCAGTTCGAGGATGCGGCGTTTTGCTGCGTTGTAGCGTCCAGGTCGCACGATGAGCGCTTCAGCCACTGCGGGGTGTTTAGGAAAAAGTCTGCGCGTGGCTGTTGGCCGCGTAACGGTTGGGCGGACGTAGGAGCGTTCTTTGGTGGCGAGGACGAGGAATTTTTGGAAGCCGGCTTTCTCAGCAGCGTCGATAAGCAAGCCCCCTGAATATCCCAGCGCACCGTCCACATACGGAATACCGTCGATAAAGCCCATCGGCATGACTTTCGGCACTGTTGAGGATGCGCGGGCGATGAGGCCGATGCTTTCCGGCGAGTCGATGGTGCGGCGTGTCCACTGGACGGTGTGCCCCGTGTCGGCGCGAACGGCTTCAACGTGAACTTCGATATCACTGTTGGCTCGGAAGGTCTCCCAGTCGAAGGGCAAGACATCGCCGGAACGTTCATAGATGAATTCGGCGTTGAAGTATCCGTGTCCTCGCGCAAAGGACATCCACCCGCCGAATTGTTCATGCGCAGCGAAGGTAGTGAAGGATTCGCGTGCCCGATGTGCATCCTGCGATACGTAGTTGAACGTGTGCACGGAACCCGCCGATACACCGCCGACCCAACCGAAGCGCACGTTTTCCTCAATGAGTTTCACAATCGCCGGTGCGGTATATGAATTGCGCATCCCGCCACCTTCAATAACTAAGGCTGTGTCGGATGCATCAATCATGTCCCCGATTGTAGGGCTGCGGGAGCTATACCGCTTATCGGCGTCCCCCGCGCCCCACTCTTAGCCCTGCAAGAACGCCTTCATCGCGGACCACTCACGCTCCAGCTGATCTTCACCCGCAGCGAAATTTGCTTCGAGCTTGGGTACCTTGAGCTCTGTGCTTTCAACCTTCATGTTTTCTGGGAAGAAAGCGTAGGCGCGCCCTTCCTTCTCCAGCTCAATAATGCGGTCCTTGGACCGGTTGTATTCATTAGCGCGCTCAATCGTTCGACGCGCGACCTCGGGGTACTTGGGGAACATGCGGCGAATCATGGCTGGACGGTTTGGCTGCTCACGAACATAGTCACGGCCCTTGGTGGCTAAGACGAGGAACTTAGAGTAGCCAGCACGCTCCGCCGCATCAATCACCAAACCGCCACCATCACCTAGCGCCCCGTCCACATACGGCACGCCGTCAATATATGCCATGGGCATGAGCATGGGCATGGTGGAAGAACAGCGAATGACCAAGTTAATAAAGTCCTCATCTGTCAACTGCTCATTATTAAATGCCACGGTTTCACCCGTATCCGCCCGCACAGCTTCAACGTGAATTGTTGATTCACTCGCATTGAAGCTATCCAGATCAAAGGGCAGAAGACCATCACGGTCCTGGAACATGAACTCGGCATTGAGCAGGCCACGGCCGAGTGCGAGGGAGCGCAGCCCACCAATCTTCGGGTGCCCCATGAAAGTGGTAAAGGCCTCCTGAGTGCGCTGCGCATCGCGAGAAAGCATATTCACGGCGTGAATCGCACCAGCAGAAACGCCACCAACCCAACCAAATTGCACATCCTCGTTGATCAATTTCATGATCGCTGGGGCCGTGTACGAGTTACGGGTTCCTCCGCCCTCAATAATCAGAGCGGTATCGCGTGCGTCAATCATGGTTCACTACTCTAACGGTGAACCAACTGATTTTCCGCCAGAAATCACTTTCTGTTTCTTTTCAGGCACAACGTCCTCTAAAACGTCCTCCGCCAAACGCTCTAGAACAACCCCGATCTTGCGCTGGAACTGCACGGCTTTATCGGCGCGGGGCGCGGCCTGAATCATCGTCTGAGCCTCAAGCCCCATCTGCAGCTCCTTGGCACGCAGGATCTCCGCATCGAGCTTGACTCCCAGCAACAACACGATGTTCATCACCCAAATGGCCACCAAGACAGCGAGCACCGCACCAAACGCCCCGTAGGCGCTGCGCACACCGAAGGTGGAGATGTACCACCCGAACAGTGCCCACTCGGCACCGATCACCAGCATGGCAAAAACCGCCCCAACTGTAAGCAAGCGGAACTTACCGGGCCGAACATTCGGCGCAAAGTAAAACAGGCAAGACAGCAGGACCACAGCCGTTGCCACCACAGCTGGGTAGCGCAACCATTCCCACACCGGCAACAGGATTTGGTTGAGGTAGTTCACCACTGCCTGCAGCCTCAGTGGTTCCGCGATGGGGCCAACCACAGCGTTGATGATGTCTTCGCGCAAGACCAGCGCCGCCATCACCACAACGAGCCCAGCCACCAGCAGCAAGGTGATCGCCCACATGGTCAGCCACGTCACCCACAAACTACGGCCCTCCGTCCGGCCATAAATCACGTTGGTGCTGCGCGAAAACGCACGCACATAGGCCGAAGCGGATAACAGGGAAATCATGATGGATATTGTCAGCGCGATGGTACTTTTCGCCGGGGTGCCCACCACGGTGAGGAAAAGGTCCATTGCCTGTGGTTGCAGGGCTTCGGGCACGGTGTTACCAATGAACCCGCCGATCATGTTGCGCAGCTCTGTTTGATCGGTGGGAAAGAGCAAGGTCACGGTGGAGTAAAACGCCAGAAGCATCGGCGCGAATGCTGTGACGCTGAAAAATGTCATGGATGCACCACGGTCCATAATGGCAAGAGGGCCAAAGTCAAACACCGTGCGTGCAAACACGAGCTTCCACCCTTTCCACCCCAACCGGTTGCCGCATTGCAGCACATTGCTGTCGGCTACCTCGGGGTCAAGGGCATCGATCAGGCCCGGGCCGTAAGGCTGGATGAGGGCGGGGCGCCGGGGGCCGTCGATAAGCGAATCCTCCATGATGTCACCCTAACGTGAGTAAGGTGTGGCCATGACTACTGTGACTGTGGCTGGCCTGTTTACACCCAACGGCGAGCTTGGCTTCAACGCGAGCCCTGCTGAGTCCCTGTTCATTCTGGCACTGCTTTTCGCACCAGCAATTCTCATCTTCACCATTGTCATGGTGTTGCTGCGACGCAAACGCACCCCGCAAGAGATCGTCGCGCACACCCTCAAAGTTCACACGGCGAATCTTTCACCGGATACTGATGAAATCATTGTGATCATCACGGTCGACGAAGACACGTTTAACAAACTCTTGCTTATCGACGGCCCCTGTCGCCTCACCTCCCCCACCACTCGCCCAGTAACATTCCAAACTGGAGTCCGCGGTGGCGCACCAACCCTTGATCCGAATACTGGGTGGACCATTCCAGTCACCGCTGCCACAAAGGCTGAACTGCATGCACTTCCGGCGGAGCCGGGTGAATATGAACTAGCCACGGTAAACGTGGCCATCGTTGTGGAATAACGCTACTTACGCACCAGGTAACCCGAACGAATCTGCACAGTGCGAATCACCGCGGATACGAGCGCGAGTGACGCCAGCACCCAGTACGGCAGCGACGGTCCAACATAGCCATCCAGCCACTCAATGAGTGGTGGAAAGCCGAAGCCAATGTAGGTGGCCACGTAGTACACACCGATGACGGAGCCACGCTTCTCCGGTGGAGAGAACGTATCCACATCCAACAAACCTTCACGCAAGCACAGGCCATACGCCAAGCCCAGGAAGATCGCGGCCACCACGAATACAACGAGCGACGGCGTGGCCCCACCGAGTGCTGTCAGTGCAAAGCCGGTGGCAGAACACACCGCACCGATCACACCGGAGACGGGACCAAAGTGGAAGTGGCGGCCCAGTGCTTGAATGATCAGGCCCGAACCGAAGGCCACCACCGCAGCCACACCGGGCATAAAAGCACTGGATTCAAAGTGATTGCCCACGCGCCCCGCAAGAACCACCACGGCACTGGTCATGGACGCAAACACCCACAGGCCCATGGGGAACGCCGTGAACAATGCCTTCGCCCCAGACTTCTCAATCACCGGTGCAGGTGCTTCTGCCTCAACACCTGCCGGAGCATCATGCTCCGGCACCACCTGAACCTCATGAAAGTTCGGCACATCCCCCGCTCGGAAAGAGTACGCAATCGCAGCGACGGACAGTGCAATGGAGGCGATGTACGGAATATAAATCGCGTAATGCGCGCTGACCAGGTGCGCGATAATGCCGGAGGCAATCGGCCCGAGCATGAACCCAGACGTCAGGAAAATGCCGGCCAACGTTGTACCAGACGCCCCACGCAGGCGCCCTGCCCACGCAGTACCGGCACTGACCACCAGGCCCACACCAAGGCCGATAACAAACCGGGCTGTCAACAGCACCACCGTGTTCTGCTGCCAGAACATCAGAGCAACGTTGCCCAGCATGGCCACCGTGGACCCCAGCAACACCGCCGGACGAGAACCAAACCGGTCCGCCACCAGGCCACCAGCAATCAAACACGGGAACAGCCCCAGAGCATAAATACCGTAGGCGCTGTTGACCAGTAGCGTGGACATCTCCCAGTCCTCGCGCAGTACCACCAGCACGGAAGCAAAGTGGTTCGCGGCCCATCCCGCGCTAATCAAAAAAGCGATGACGCTTGCGAACACAATGTTCGGCGACGACTTCCCCGCACTCATGCTGGTTGGCATTCGGTAGCTCCTCCTCACTCATAGCTGAGATTGACAGTTGCAATACTGCGACACACAGCGAAAATTGTGACCTGCGTTACTATACATCTTTTACCTGCCCGAACTCCTAGGATTGGGCATTATGACTTCCCCGATGATGCCGTGGGACCGCCCCGCTGCCACCCCGAAACAACCGCTTTCACTGCTCGGCGCCTTAGAGGCCCAACAGGAAATGAGTTGGACATGCACCCCCGAGCATGCACCTGATGCGCTGGACCGCACCGTCATCACATCTGTAGAAGAAGCTGCGGCGCGCTTAGACCGCTTCGCACCCTGGATCGCCGAAGCCTTCCCCGAGACCGCTCAATCGCCCCATCCAGGCAGAATCGAATCTGCGCTTGAACCCATCGCAGACACGCAGGACTATGTCTCCTCACTCATAGGCTTCTCCTTGCCCGGTGAGCTGTGGGTCAAACGCGATGACAGCCTTCCCATCAGCGGTTCCATCAAAGCCCGCGGTGGCATCCATGAGGTTCTCCGCCTTGCGGAGAACTACCCTGCCCCTGAACAACGCGCTAACCTCACCTTGTCCGTTGCCTCTACCGGCAACCTCGGTCTAGCCGTAGGCACCATCGGCCCCCGCCTGGGTTTCCCCACCGTGGTGCACATGTCCACTGAAGCGAAGCAGTGGAAGAAGGATTCGCTACGCGCAGGTGGCGCAACCGTGGTTGAGCACCCCGGACTGTTCACCGATACTGTCGCAGCCGCGCGCGATGCCGCTGCCGACGATCCAGCCACCTTCTTCATCGATGATGAAAACTCCCCCGGCCTTTTTGCCGGTTATGCCGTTGCTGGTCAGCGCCTGAAAACACAATTCGACGCCCTTGGGCGCACCTTCACCCCGGACAATCCACTCAACGTCTACCTACCGTGCGGTGTGGGCGGAGGCCCCGGCGGTGTCACCTTCGGGTTGAAGTTGGCTTTCGGGGATAGTGTCAACTGCCACTTCGTCGAACCGGTAGCTAGCCCCTGCTTCATGCTCGGCGCCGCAACCGGGAAAGGCGCGGCGGTGAACTGCACCGAATATGGGCTGAGCGGACGCACCGTTGCCGATGGCCTAGCGGTACAAAGTCCGTCACCTTTTGCGTTTGAACATGCCGCCGACCTGATCAGCGGATTCCACACTGTCGACGACGTGACTACTCTCGCCAGCGTCAACTGGTTGGAGCGCACTGCGGGCATCTCCGTGGAACCTTCAGCCGCCGCCGGGCTGCCCATCCCATGGCGCCTGCCGGCCGAGGACATCCCTGATGAGACCACACACCTTGTATGGCTCACCGGCGGTTCCCTCATCCCCGACCGTGACCGGGACCGGCTGCGCGGCCAAGCCGCAACAGCCGCACTGCAGTGGAGCACGCGTTAAGCGCACTCTTTCGCCACAGCCTCACCCACACGCTTACCGGAGTGGATACAGCCGCCCAGGAAGGTTCCCTCCAAAGCGTTCTTACCGTGGTAGCCACCCCCACCAAATCCGGAGACCTCACCGCAGGCGTACAGGCCGGGGAACACGGAACCATCGCTGTGCAGTGCACGACCATCCAGGTCGGTTTCCACGCCGCCGAGGGTCTTACGGGTGAGAACGTGCAGTTTGACGGCGATGAGGGGACCCTTCTTTTCGTCGAGAAGCCTATGAGGCTCCGCGCAACGCACGATCTTGTCGCCGAGGAAGTTCCGCGCGGTACGGATGTAGTTGATTTGCGCGTCTTTGGAGAAGGAGTTGGTGAGCTGCGCATCACGGTCAATAATCTGCTTGCGCACCAGTTCCACATCCACCTCAATACTGTCATCGCCGAGCTCATTCATCTTGGCCACCAGCTCTTCCAAAGCGTCCGCAATGACCCAGTCAGCACCGTTATCCATGAACGCCTTCACCGCTGGATGCGTGCCGGGGCCGAGTTTGCCCGCTAGTTTCTTGATGGATTTATCCGTCAAGTCCGGGTTCTGCTCCGAGCCGGAGAAGATGAACTCCTTATCCGCGATGTGCTGGTTGAGCACGAACCAGGAGTAGCCGTGGCCCGTCCGTCCGATGTGGGCGAGCGCCGCGAGGTTATCAGACCCCGGGAACAGGTTCGTGGGCAAACGCTTGCCCGTCGCATCGAGCCACATTGAGGACGGCCCCGGAATAATACGGATGCCGTGGCCCGGCCAGATCGGATCCCAGTTGATCATGCCCTCCGGGTAGTGCCACATGCGGTCCGTGTTCACCAGGTTCGCGCCGGCTTTCTCAGTGATGGTGATGCCACGGCCGTCGACATGCTCGGGCACACCCGTAACCAGATCCTTTGGGCACGGCCCCCAACGATCCTCCGGCCACATCTCACGGACCTTGTCCACGTTGCCACCGATACCTCCAGTGGAAATCACCACCGCATCTCCACGAATTTCAAAAGGCTCGAGCTCATCATTATTCGAGGCCTCACCGCGTGGCCGCGGATCATCGGCCAACACCATTCCCCGCACACCCACCGCGCGACCGTTTTCCACAATGATCTCATCCATTCGGTGACGGAACTTGAACTCCACCTGGCCGGCCTTTTCGGCGCCCTCCACCGGCTCACGGAATACCCGTACAACCTCCGGGCCGGTACCCCAGGTGAGGTGAAAACGTGGCACCGTGTTGCCGTGCCCGGACGCATCACCTGAACCACGTTCCGCCCAACCGACGGTGGGCAGCACACGCAGCCCCAGCTCCTTGAGGTACCCGTGCATCTCATTTGACGCGAAGCGAACGTATTCCCGGCCCCACTTTCGCGGCCAGTAATCATGATCCCCATCATCATAGTCCGCTGAGTTCTGCCAGTCAGTCCAGGCCAGATCCTCACAATCCTTAGCCCCCATTAGCTTCTGCTCCGGTGTTCCCACCATGAACAATCCACCGAGGGACCAGAACGCCTGGCCACCAAGGTTTGCTCGACTTTCCTGCTCAATGAAGACGACCTTGCGGCCCGCTTTAACGGCTTCATGCCCTGCCACCAGGCCCGCCAGGCCTGCGCCAACAATGATAATTGGTTCAGTTAATTTCATGGGCCAAATAGTAGCGGGGGCAAAACATTGGGGAAGCAGATCGCACGAGATTTCTTCCCTCATCCCCCCCACGGCCCCCGGCGCGTGTCCCACAGCCACGGTAACGTGAGCGGGAGACTTCCCCCTACGAAACAGGGGCAAGCCACAAAGAAAGGTTGAATTCAACAATGAAAATTGCAGTCCTCGGCGGCGATGGCTTTTGTGGATGGCCAGCATCCCTGCACCTATCAGATATCGGGCATGATGTCACCATCGTGGACAACCTTTCGCGGCGCCGGATCGATGAGGAGCTGGGCGCGGAATCCCTTACCCCCATCGCCACTATTGAGGACCGTCTTGCCGCCTGGCAGGAAGTGTCCGGCAAGACAATTGACTTCCACAATATTGACGTCGCGCGCGATTATGACGGACTGCTCGCATTCATCGAAGACTTCCAGCCAGACGCAGTCATCCATTTTGCGGAGCAGCGCGCTGCCCCCTATTCCATGAAGAACTCGATGACCAAGCGTTACACCGTGGATAACAACGTCAACGCCACCCACAACCTCCTGGTCGCCGTAGTGGAATCCGGCTTGAACATCCACATCGTCCACCTGGGCACCATGGGCGTGTATGGTTACGGCACCGCCGGCATGAAAGTCCCGGAAGGTTACCTGGACATCAAGGTGGATACCGGCGAGGAGCTCATTGACCAGCAGATCCTCTACCCCACCAACCCGGGTTCGGTGTACCACATGACCAAGGTGCTGGACCAGAATCTGTTTGCCTATTACGCCAAGAACGATGAGCTGCGAATTACGGACTTGCACCAGGGCATCATTTGGGGCACGCATACCCCGCAGACGGAACGCGATGAACGCCTGATCAACCGCTTTGATTACGACGGCGACTATGGCACCGTACTCAACCGTTTCCTCATGCAGGCCGCCATCGGATATCCGCTCAC
Organism: Corynebacterium tuscaniense DNF00037; assembly: GCF_000759055.1. Classification (NCBI taxonomy): domain Bacteria; kingdom Bacillati; phylum Actinomycetota; class Actinomycetes; order Mycobacteriales; family Corynebacteriaceae; genus Corynebacterium; species Corynebacterium tuscaniense. Next base: position 9,929 of record NZ_JRNG01000018.1, read on the forward strand.
TGTGCATGGCACCGGCGGACAGACCCGTGCTTTTATTCACATCCGAGACATGGTCAAGTGCATCCAGTTGGCTTTGGAAAACCCGCCGGCCAAGGGTGACCGCGTGAAGATCTTCAACCAGATGACAGAGACTCACCGCGTGCGCGATCTGGCCGAGCTCGTGGCCACAATCTCCGGTACGGACTTTGCACTTGTTCCCAACCCGCGCAAGGAAGCAGATGAGAATGAGCTGTTTGTCACCAACGACACTTTCCTCAGCCTTGGTTTACAGCCCACCAAGCTCGCTGAGGGCCTGCTCCAAGAAGTCGAGGACGTAGCCAAGAAGTACGCCCACCGCGTGGACCGCACCAAGATCCCGGCCCGCTCCCTGTGGACGCGCAACCAGTCCGAGGGTGTGCCGGAATCGGAGCGCTAAACCAGCACTACAACCACTAACACCATGCGCATCGCCATTTTCACCGAGGTATTCCTCCCAAAGGTCGACGGTGTGGTCACCCGCATCCTCCGCACCGTTGAGCAGCTGGCGGAACTTGGCCATGAGGTGATCATCTTTGCCACCGGTGATGCGCCGGACACCTATGCCGGCTTCCGGGTTGTGCGTGCGCCGAGCTTTTCCTTGCACAGGATTTACCCCGAGGTAAAGGTGGGTCTTCCCGCCCCGTCGGTGGCGCGAGAGCTAACCGATTTTCAGCCGGACATTGTCCATGCGGTGAACCCGATTTTCTTCGCCGGCTACGGCGGTCTGCTAGCCAAGCACCGCAACATTCCACTACTCGCTTCGTTTCACACCGATGTGCCTGCGTACACGAAGGAGCTGGGTATCGGGTTTGCACAGAAACCCGCCACCGCAATCATTCGTGCTCTACACAACCGCGCCCAGCTCAATCTGGTCACATCCGGCCCGATGATGGAGACAGCCGCCGGTTACGGTCTGCGCAACCTCGCGCTGTGGCCGAAAGCGGTGGATACCGTGGGTTATCACCCAGACGAGGCCAATCCCGCTATGCGCTCTCAGCTCACGGACGGCAATCCGGATGCTCCTTTACTCATCTACGTTGGCCGCATGAGCGCGGAGAAAAACCTTGCGCATCTCGCCGACGTGATGCCACTTGTGCGTCAGAAAGTACCCGGCGCGCGCTTAGCCATGGTGGGTGCCGGGCCACAGCTTGAGCGGTTGAAACAAACCTTTGATCCTGAATACACCGTGTTCACTGGCTACATGTCGGGCGAGCCACTCGCGCAGGCGTTCGCCTCCGCGGATGTGTTCGCTTTCCCCTCACTCACAGAGACCCTCGGGCTGGTCGCGCTCGAGGCCTTCGCATCAGGTCTCCCCGTCGTGGGTGCGCGCGCCGGCGGCATCCCCTTTGTCATCGACGATGGTGAAACAGGTGTCCTCGTGGACAAGCAAGCCCCGCCAGCTGTGTGGGCTGAAGCCTTCGCACAGCTGCTTATCGACGGCTCCCGGCGCCACACTATGAGCTCCGCCGCCCGCGCTGAGGCGCAGCGGTGGTCCTGGCGTGCAGCAACGGAGACACTCGTCGGATATTACGAGGACTGCATCACCCGCGCAGCCACATCACGCACCTAGCCGGGGCGGACCACGAAGAAATCTGTTGCCCCATCCCAGGTGGCAGGCACTGCCCCATCATCGGCAGCAATGAATGCGGCCTCACCGGGACCAAGCGATACGGAGCCACCCAGTTCCAGTTGCCCTGCCACATCCAGAACAATCGCCGGACCATTGTCCAGTGAAATTTCCCCCACTTCCTGGCTGCTATACCGGATGACCGCGAAGTCCTTCACCGGCACCGGATATTCCGTGCAGCGCACTTCTCCCCGCGCTGTCTCCTGCACATGCGTGACAGCGTCCAAGGTGGGGTCCTCGATGGACGAGAAGATGAGCACGTCCATCAGCTCATCTACGTCTATGTGCTTGCTGGTCAATCCCCCGCGCAGCACGTTGTCAGAATTGGCCATGACCTCCACACCGAAACCTTCCAGGTAGGCGTGTAAGTTGCCGGCGGGCAGGAACACAGCCTCACCCGGCTCCAACTCAATGTGGTTGAGTAGCAGCGCAGCCAGGATCCCCACATCGCCGGGGAATTCCTGCCCGATGAACACGATGTTCTCCGCCAGGCGCGCCACGTCCGGATCAGTTTGCCCTGCCCGTGCCATCACCTCTGCACGGGCCACAACCGCATCCACCAGCGGTGTTGGGTCTTCCAGGCTGAGCCAGTGGCGAAGCAGGGCCTCCAGGGATTCGCCGATAAGCATGCCCCGTGCTTCATCAAGTTCCGGCATCTCAAACGCAGCAAGCACATGCGCGGTGTCCTCGATGGGGCGGAAACCCGCCATCGCGCGGAACGGTGTGAGAGCAATCAGAATTTCTGGTTTGTGGTTCTCGTCCTTGTAGTTGCGGTGGGCGACGTCCCGGGGGATGCCCGCCGCATCCTCTCGCGCGAAACCTCCCTTGGCCTGCACAATCGAGGGATGCGCCTGAATGGACAGCGGCTGCCTTGCAGCCAGCAACTTCACCAAAAACGGCAGATGATTCTCCCACTCCTTAGCCGCCTGAGCCCCCAATAACTTCGCGGGATCCGTGGCAATGACCGCATCAAGCGGACCCTCCGCCGTGGCCGACGGCGCGCTCGGATGAGCACCGAACCATAACTCAGCCTCCGGCTGACCATCCGGCTGACGCCCTTGAAGCATGGCAATGCTGCTTGTGTCACCCCACGCGTAGTGCTGCAGGATTCCAGTGAGCTTAAGCATGGCCAAAAACGCTTTCTGTGTGGTTGGCTAGTCTTTCCGCAATCATAGCTAGCGCACGAGAAAGCGGCGCGACCTTCCCTTGAGGCCGCGCCACTTTCACTGTGAAACTCTCTACAAACTAGCGAATCTCACCTGGTGCCTTACGTGTCGGCAGAATACGCGGGCGAACCCCTGCAATCTCCTCAACAATGCGGATCACCTGGTTGGAGTAACCAAACTCGTTGTCGTACCAGACGTACAGCACAAGGTGGTTCCCGGAAGCAATGGTGGCCAGGCCATCAACGATGCCAGCGTGGGTACTGCCAACGAAGTCAGTGGAGACAACGTCTGGGGAATTGATGTAATCAATCTGCTGACGCAGGTTGGAGTCCGTGGACACACGACGCAGATAGTCGTTCACCTCATCGCGAGTGACCTCAGATTCCAGATCTAGGTTCAACACAGCCATGGACACATCGGGCGTAGGAACGCGGATGGCGTTACCGGTGAGCTTTCCCTCAAACTCTGGCAAAGCCTTGGACACTGCCTTGGCAGCACCCGTTTCGGTGAGAACCATGTTCAGCGCAGCCGCGCGACCACGGCGGGCACCCTTGTGGAAGTTGTCAGCCAGGTTCTGGTCATTCGTGTAGGAGTGAACCGTTTCCACGTGGCCGTGCTTCACTCCCCAACGGTCACCGATGACTTTGAGCACCGGCGTGATGGCGTTTGTGGTGCAGGATGCGGCGGACAAGACGCGATCCTGATCCGAATCGTCGATCATGTCGTGGTTTACGCCGTAGACGATGTTCTTCACATCGCCCTTGCCAGGCGCGGTGAGCAGCGCGCGGGACACTCCCTTGGACTTCAGGTGCTGGGAGAGTCCCTCACGGTCACGCCAGCGGCCGGTGTTATCCACCACGATTGCATCATTAATGCCGTAGGCGGTGTAGTCAATCGTTGCCGGATCATCGGAGTAGATCATCTGGATCGGGGTGCCGTTAGCCCAGATAATCTCGTTTTCCTTGTCCACGGTGATGGTGCCGTTGAACGGGCCATGCACGGAATCACGGCGCAGCAGCGAAGCACGCTTCACCACATCTTCATCACCCTTCTTACGCACCACGACGGCGCGCAGGCGCACGCCACCATACTGGGCCTCGCGGGCAATGAGGATACGTGCAAGCAAGCGGCCGATGCGACCAAAGCCATATAGGACTACGTCACGTGGCACGCGGTGGCTGTCCCCACCGATGACCTCAGCGAGCTCCTCTTCCAGGAAGGTGCGCAGTTCCACGCCCTCGGTGCGGCTGTAATTCTTAGCCAGACGCCCCAGGTCGATGGATGAAGTACCCAGGTTCATGGTGGTCAGCTCACGCAGAATCGGCAGCGTTGCATCCAACGGCAGCTCGCGCTCCACCACGCGACGTGCGTAGCGGTGAGCCTTGATGATCTCAATGTCAGTCATACCCACCAAGAGGCGACCGTAGATGGAGGTCACCGCATTATTCTCGCGGTGAAGCTGGCTAATTAGCGGCAGCATCTCCTGAGCGAGGGTGAGTTTATGGTTCCAGTCATCCATCGCGTTGGTTGGCGAGTTCGGGTTGATCGGGTTTTCAGCGTTCACAATCAGTCCTTGTGCACTACTCGAAGGGTCTAATAACCAGCAGCTCTTACTCTATCGCGTCGCGATATTTTTCGGGCTCAGGCTCCGGTTCAAAGGTCGCATCGTTGCTTTTATCCACTAAGACGGCTCGAACGCCTTCCAAGAAATCGTTCTCTCGGCGCAGCATTAGACCCAACTTGTTTTCATTCTGCAGCGCCGTGGCCAGATCGCAGTGGGAGTTAGCCAGCATCAATTCCGCAGAAGCAACAAGGGAGGACGGCGATGCCTGGGCGATCAGCGGTTCGACGACCTCAGCCAGGCGTCCATCAAGGCGTTCCTTGATCTCGGGCCATGGGTGGGTAAAGACATCGTCGATAAGCACATAAAGCTCTTCGAGCTCCTCGAACTTCGCGAATTCCGGCTCCACCGCAACCTCGTCGAGCACTTCTACCCCCTCATTGATGATCCGCTCAGCGAGACCGTCAAGAGACTCCACCAGGTGCGTAGCCAGCCCCGTGGCGACCATCTCGTGCGCGTTGAGCCGGTAACCGGTGAGCGCAAGGAACATGCCCAGGCCCAGCGTGGGGTGCCCGGGGAGGTTCTGCAACCTCCAGCTCATGCCTACATCCGTGAAGTAGCCGATGTTCATCTCCGGCATGGATGCGAATGCATCCGGCGTCACCACCAAACGATCACCATGCGCGGACAGCCCCAAACCACCGCCCACGACCACACCCGAAACCAGTGAAATATACGGCTTGGGGTACTCCGCGATCATCAAATTCATCTCATACTCGCGGCGGAAGAACTCATCCACCTCCTCATGCCGCCCCGCCATAATCGCCTCACGCGCATAACGCACATCACCGCCCGCGCAGAAATGCTTGCCCGAAGAGACGACAAGCACCTGCTCAATCGCGTCATCCTCACGCCACGCCTTGAGCGCATCAATGATCGGATACAACATGTCCGGGTTGAGCGAGTTCAGCGCCTTCGGCCGATCAAGCGTGATCACGCCGGTAGAACGCACTACGTCAGTCCGCACTGGTGGATTCACTGTTTCTGCCATGAAAACAGTGTTCCACAGTTAACAGAAGGACGGCGTGGATTTTGCGCATTGCTTATCGACGATCACCGCTAAGCCCTATTCCCCAATTAGGTCATACTAACGTTTGCTAATTCCCCCCGCGATCCTTGGGAAACCCTCCTGACCCTTGCCTCTAAGGCAAACCTTACTGTAGCAAGGTTAGGTAAACCTAACCCCATCGTAATGGAAGGACAACCCACCATGACTACCGCTACCGCCGAGGCGCCCTCAATCTCCACCCTCCTGCGCGAAGGCACCGCTGCAGCCCACGCGCAGGCTGAGAACACTTCGTTCATGGCACATCTAGCCAAAGGAGAACTCTCCCGCGAGGACGCAGTGAACCTCACTGCGCAGTACTACTTCATCTACACCGCACTCGAAGACATCGCTCACCGCGGCCGTACCACCAGTGAAGCAGTTGCCACCATCGCCGATGCCCGCCTGGATCGCCGCCAGGCCCTTGAATCCGACCTGGCCGCCATGATCGGCCCGAATTGGCGTGAAGAAATTACTGCTTTGCCAGCCACCACCCGCTACGTTGCCAAGCTGGAAGCCATCTCCCCCGATAATGCCCCGGCCATCATCGCTCACCACTACGTCCGCTACCTGGGTGATATCGCCGGTGGCCAGGTGATCGCCCGCATGCTCGAAGGCCACTACGGCCTCACCCCCGAAGAACTCGCGTTCTATGACTTCTCCGCCATCGGCAAGATTCCCCCATTCCGCAAAAACTACAAAGACGCACTCGATGCACTGCCTTTCAATTACACCGAGCGCGTCTCCTTGCTCACCCACGCGGAAAACGCTTTCTGTCTAAACAGTGCCGTTTTTGCCGACCTGGCAAATATCAGCCCTGTCCTCCAGGGGCTCTAAAAACTACTTGTCCACCACGAGGAGCGCGATCATCATGATCACCGCACTCACCCCTGCTGCAAGCACGCCCCCCGTCATGGCGTAATCACCCGGGGCCAAGAAGAGTACCGCGCCGGCAACAGCCAAAACCAACGCCCATGCGATTCCAAGCACGACGCCCGCTGCCCCCCGGCCCTTGTCTTCCACCCACTCATACTCCGGGTGCCTGTTCTTCTCGGCCTTACGTGCCCGGCGATCAGGCATGTACGACATAGCCACGATGGTAAGCAACAAACCAAGCGCCCCAACAATCGCAACGATCGTGTTCCCCGCAGCACCACCGAAAGCTAGAACAGCGGTTGCTAGGACAATTGCACCCCTCTCCCACGCCTCAAACTTCAAGCGCCGATTCGGGTCTTTCACAGGATCAACAACTGATGGCGTGGACACACGGCGCATGGTTTGGGTGGCGTCATCATAGGGCGAGTACACAATCAACCTTTCGTTTGATCTTTTCGAAGATTCAAGTTAGCCTACCCCTTACACCTAGGCAACTATCCAGGCTCTTTTCACACCCAAAGGACGCTCATGTTCAGGAATAAGTTCGCCGCAGTCGCCGCTGCGGCATCTATTGCCACACTTGGTGCTGGCGCTCCAATGGTCGCATTGTCACCATTAGCTCTCGCCCAGGATCCAGATTCAATGGAGCTGTTTGCCACCCCCACCACTCACCGTGCTGTTGTCAGCGGTGAGATGGATTGGGCTATCAGGGACTCCTTCCGCGACTACATCCAAGGAAAGATCGCTAAAGGCAATATCACCTACAACGGCCAACCATTCACCGGATCCCAGCCTTTCAGGTTCAATGCTCAAAAAGCAGGCATGAGCTCAACCAGTGAAGGTGTGATTCCCTTCAGCGGTGAGGTCCACTTCTACGGCCACGACGGCAAGCTGGACATCAAACTTTCCAACTTCCGCCTGCTCATCAAGGGCACCCAGGCTCAAATCATCGTGGATGGCGAAGGCACCAAATTCGTGGACACCACCACTAAGGGCCCGCACACCATTTGGAAAGATGCCCGTCTCGCCAATATTGAGCTGAGCAACCCGCTCGATTTCACAGCTAGCACGGTCCGCATTTCGGGACCGACATCATTGAGCCATGACACACAAGCCATTGATATGTTTGGCGGTTTCTATGAAGCGGGTGAGGAGCTGTCGCCTGTTGATATCGTGCTTCGGCTTGACGACGAATCTGGTGAAGCACCAGCACTTCCCCTTGACATCCAAGGTTGGGATGGGACCGGAGCAGGCGGGGGCACCTCGAACCAGAGTGGGCGCCCCAAGGAAGGCACCCCTGCAGCCCTCGTGAACGATGTGAACCAAACGCTCAACGAGATCAACAATCTCATGGTCACCACAAACTCTTTGTTGACCAATGCGGACAAACTGTTTAACCGTAATCCTTCCGGCACTACCAGCACGACAACTGGCGGAACACCAGCCCTGGCGAACAGCGCGGCCAATACCAACACCGGTAACAGCAATGCTGGCACCAACAAAGCTGGCGGTGGTGCGGGCACTGGAGCTGGAACAGGTACGGGCACACTGCCGAGGAGCAATAACACTAACCCAGTCGGTGGGACCGGTGTCTCCCCCACCGCCAGGGCCAACGAAGGTGCCGCAAACGCGCAGGCGTCCGGTGGTGGATCCAACTCCGGTGAAGTATGCGCAGACGATGGCGCACGTGGAGTGCAGCAAGCAAACGCAGCGTGGGGCATACGTCAGTCCTTCCGCAACTACATCAAGGGCTCCATTGCTAAGGGCGGCTGGGAGTTGAGCGGTGTCAGCGATGCCAATAACGCATTCCAGTGGACCGGAACTGCTGGCGCCGTGAACGTGAACAATAAGTCTGGATCGATCCTGTTCCCCGGTGCGATACGTTTCACCGGCCACAGTGGCATCCTAGACACCCGCTTTTCCAATATGGAGATCCAATTCTCCGGTAATTCTGGCCAGCTGGTTCTCAACGCAAAGTCCAATGATGTTGAGGGCAACCCCCATGATTATGGTCGCGTGACCATTGCGGACCTGGCTTTCACACAGCTCAACATCAGCGAAAGCTCTGTTCAGGGCCAGGCGACCACCACGTTGACAGCGGCCGGTGCCGAAGCATTTGGGCAGTTCTATGAGCCAGGCACCGCACTCGATCCGATCTCCTTCACCGCTCAGCTCGGTGGTGCACCGAACTGTGTTTCCGGCCAAGGCGAAGCCAATTCCGGTGCAGGCACTGGCCAGGGCGGCAGTGCAAGCCAGGCGGCCGCACTTCGCTCCTCAGGCGGTGGAACAAGTGCCGCAACCAGCAAAGTTTCCGGTGGTGGAGCATCGGGGGGTACCAACGCTTCTGGTCCAGGCGCATCGGCCGACGGTGGCTCTGTTTTTGACGAACAAGATGGTGTGGACAGCACATCGAAGTCGAAGAGCCTTGGGGAGAACCAGTTCCAGATCAAGTCCGCTGGTGAAGATGGCGTGGCCTGGGACGATAGCTCGGTTGCACAAATGCTCCTTATCCTCGCTTCCTTTGTCACCTCCGGTGGCGCACTCACCCGCTTCGTTCTGAAGAACTAGAAGCTTTGTCCGTTGGAAGTTGACCTGTTAGAACACGTTGGAAAGATCTGAAATGAAAAGAACACTCATTGGCCTCGCCATGGCTACGTCCCTCGCCTTTGTCTCCGGATGCTCGTCTTGGGATAGCCCGACCCAGTCCCAAACTGAAGAGCTGGCTGATTCTCTTAGCGGAACACAAGATCCACACCAGATGCAAGGTGTCGCACACGTTGAAGCTCTAAGTGAGGTCGAACCTGTCATCACAGACCCGAAGCCTGCTCTACCAGTCGAACTGACAGATGCTGATGGCTATGAAGTATCGGTAACGGACACCTCCCGTATTTTGGCGCTCGACATTTACGGCACATACACGAAGATCCTGCGCGGTTTGGGCCTTACGGACAATATTGTCGGTCGCACGGTGTCGTCGACTGAGAAGTCACTCGAGCACCTGCCCAAAGTGTCACAAGATGGCCATACGCTGAACGCCGAAGCTGTCCTGAACCTCAAGCCCTCGCTCGTCATTGTGGATCACTCTATTGGGCCAGAGGAAGCCATTGACCAGATCCGTAATGCTGGTGTCACTGTTGTGGTGATGGATCCGAAGCGTCAGATGGATTCGATTGGCCAGGACATCCGCGATGTTTCAGCGGTGGTTGGTCTTCCCAAGGCTGGTGAAGACTTAGCTAGCCGCACCGAGAAGGAACTCGACGAGGCACTCACTGCCATCAAGAAGGTTGCCCCGGAAGTGCCATTGCGTATGTCGTTCCTGTACGCACGTGGCAACGGCGGGATCTTCTACCTGCTCGGTCAAGAGTCACACACCCAAGACCTCATTGAAGCCCTGGGCGGAGTGGATGCAAACAGTGAACACGGCATTGGCAGTCCTGTCCCGGCCAGCCCTGAGGCGTTGGCTGAAGTAAACCCTGAACTGTTTGTCATGATGACAAACGGTCTTGGCTCCACGGGCGACGTTGAGGGTCTGCTTGCACGCCCAGGTGTGGCACAAACCGATGCCGGTAAGAACCGACGCATCCTCGCTCTACCGGATGGAGACTCGCTCGCATATGGTCCACAGACTCCTGAGATGTTGCTGCGCGCTGCGCACGCTCTCTACGGTGGGTCTGGCGAGAACTGATGGCAGAACCCACCCACTCTGTCACTTTTCGTAAGCGACGCAGGCGACGCATCACGTTGTTTTGCACCATGATCGTGCTGCTCACCGTCGCCTGCGTGTACTCCGTCATGGTTGGCCAGTATCAGCTTGCGCTCAAGGATCTATGGCCGATCCTGAAAGCAGGCCCACTGGTCGCAACCGACCTCGATTCATCGGTGATTTGGCAGATCCGTCTACCACGCCTCGTGCTGGGTTTATTTGTCGGCGCCGCGCTCGGCTTAGGTGGTGCGTTGATGCAGGCGGTGTTCTCTAACCCTTTGGCAGAACCCTCCATCATCGGTGTAACAACCGGTGCAGGTGTGGGCGCAGCATTCGCGATTGTTTTTGGTGCCAGCCTTTTCGGCTCAAGCCTATTAGGCGCCTGGGCTGTTCCGGCCTGTGCATTTGTCGCTGGTGTTTTGACTACGATGCTTGTCTACCAACTTTCCCGCACGGCTGGCAAAGTTCAGGTGATCAACCTCGTCCTGGTGGGCATTGCTGCGAATGCTCTCGCTGGTGCCTCGATTTCTATTCTGGTGTTCCTTGCACCGACTACAGCCCGCGAGGAGATTATCTTCTGGCAAATGGGCACGCTAGCCGGTGCCAGCTGGGAGCACACCGGCATCGTGGCAGTCTTGGTGTCAACCGCTACTTTTGCTGCCATGTTCCTTGGCCGGAAGCTCGATCTTCTTGCATTGGGCGATACAGCGGCCTCACACATTGGCCTGAATGTTCAACGTTTGCGCATCGTTGCAATTACGTTGTCCACGCTCATGACGGCTGCGGCAGTGTCATTTGCCGGCATCATCACCTTTGTTGGCTTGATTATTCCTCACATTGTGCGCACGGTGGCTGGCCCATCAAACCGAGTTTTGTTGCCAGCTTCCGCTCTCGGTGGCGCATTGCTCATTGGTGCGTCAGACATTCTCGCGCGAACCCTGATTCCGTACGCGGATCTTCCCATCGGCATTTTCACCGCACTCATTGGCGGGCCGACGTTCTTCGTTCTGCTGCGGCAGATGTTTCGGAAGCGTAGGACACTATGACGGTTGAAGCACACAACATCACGGTCATCAAAAACGGCAACCGGATCCTCGAGGATGTGTCGTTCACTGCCCCACCAGGAAAAGTGACCGCACTGATCGGACCCAACGGCGCTGGCAAATCTACCTTGTTAGCTGCTCTTTCCGGCGACGAAAAACCCCACACCGGATTAGTAGACCTTGGTGGCGTAGATGTGCTCACTGCTACTCCCCTTGAACTGGCACGAACGCGCTCCGTCATGCTGCAGGACATTTCAGTCGCCTTTTCCTTCCTCGTACGAGACGTTGTGGAGATGGGCCGTAGTCCATGGAGTAAAACCAGCACGCCTGAGCACGATGATGCGATCATTGATGCCGCGCTCGAGGCCACTGGAGTCATTCATTTGCAGGACAGGGACATAACCACCCTTTCCGGCGGTGAGCGTGCCCGCGTGGCGCTTTCACGAATTCTCGCGCAACAAACCCCTATCGTCTTCCTCGACGAGCCCACGGCTGCCATGGACATTCGCTTCCAGGAACGCACTATGGGCACGGTACGTCGCCTCGCGGAAGCTGGCCGCACGGTCGTTGTGGTTCTTCATAATCTTCAGGCAGCTGCGACGTACTGCGACAACGTCGTGTGTCTCAGCCGTGGCAAGGTCGAGGCCGCTGGAACGGTTCAGGAGGTCTATATCGACGAGATTCTCTCCCGTGTTTATGGGTGGCCGATACGCGTTGAAAAGACTTCCACCGGGCTTTTTGTGCATCCTGAACCCGAGAAGTGGGAGGGAGGCTCCCTCCTCTTCACCCCTTCAACCTAAAGAATGTCATCCAAAGGTTGTATTTAGGGCGAGATGACCCTAAACTCTGAGAGGTTCCTAATGATGCTCTCAGAAAGGATGCTCATGCGTCTCGCAAGCACTTCTCTCACCGCAGTGGCAACAGCCACCGCACTCGCAGCCACATCCACCCTCACCCCATTCGCATCCGCAGAAGAATCGCAGCCGGCCCCGTCCGTGCAATCTGGATATGTCACGTGGTCAATCAAGGACTCATTCCTGCGGTACATCCAGGGCCCAATCGCCAAAGGCACCGTTGATGCCACTGACGGGCTGGAAACCGTCAAGGACGGCAAAGGCAAGATCACTAACCTAAAGTTCCCTGTCGATACCAAGAACACGTCCATCAATGCTGCTGGTGTAGGCACTATTGACCTCGACGGTGCTGTTCACTTCCTTGGGCACAAGGGACATGGCCCCAAAGGTGGCTACGGCCTCGACGTCGCACTGTCAGATTTCAAGGTCAAGGTGACCGAGAAAGAAGCAATCGTCACCGTAGATTACCTCAGCAAGGGTTCGAATCCAGACGGAGAGCCGCTGGAGGACCGTAAGGGCAACGACGTCGAGTTTGCTAAGTTGCCACTCACCACACCGATCAAACCTGCTGCGAACCAGTCGGTCACTTCAACCTCAGAAAAGGGACGACTTCTCCAAGGCGGATTAGACGCGTTTATTTTCTACGAGGAGTCCAACGCTGACACTTCCGCAGCCGATTTCAACATTAAGTTCGGTGGACCAGTCAAGCCTGAGGAGCCGAACAACCCTGAGCAGCCGGGCACGCCGGATAACCCGACCAACCCGGATAAGCCAAGCAACCCGAATGAGCCGAACGGCAGCAGCCTGAGCACCGGCGGCATCATCGGCATCATCGTTGCTCTGCTGGCTCTGATCGGTGGTGGCGCGTTCTTAGCTCACCAGGCTGGTTTCCTGAAGTAATCCCCCTCCTGGCCCACTTGAAGCCAACGTTCAATAGGATAGAACGCTATGAAGAAGCACCGTCACCTGTTTTCTACAACCACCATCGCTGCAGCCACCGCTGTGGCCTTGGCAACAGGCGCTGTTTCAGCTCCGGTCGCTACCGCGGAGACACAGTCGTCGTCCGACGCTGCGGGTGACTCGGAGAAGAGCAGCTTCCAGGATCTGAAGTCTTTAGATCTTTCCTCGACTGGTGAGGGTTCCCCGATGCAGAAAGCAACGCACGGGCTCACACTCATCCTCGCCATTGGTGGTGTGGGCCTGGTGCTCGTTGCACTGTTCAAGGGTCTCGGCGAGATCTTGGCGCCTCACATGCCCAAGATTGAGCTGCCAGCACGTTAAGCCCACCCAATGGTCGATTTCTCCGCACCAGCTCACATCGTCGCCCCACAGTTGCTCGGCTGCTATGTCACCCACCGTGGTGTGACTATTCGGCTGACGGAAGTGGAAGCGTACCTGGGCGCGGAGGACCCAGCAGCGCACACATATAACGGTAAAACCGCCCGCAATGCAGCTATGTTTGGCCCGCCCGGGCGGTTTTATGTCTATTTGTCCTATGGCATCCACTTCAATGGCAACATCGTGTGCGCCCCTGAAGGTACCGGCCAGGGCTGCCTCATGCGGGGTGGAGAGGTGGTGGAGGGTATAGAGCTTGCCAGGGAACGTCGACAAGCGAAAAACCGCAAGCCTATTGTCGACGAAAATTTGGCGCGCGGACCTGGCAATTTAGGGCGCGCACTGGGCTTGGATCTCGCAGACAACGGCACCGAAGTGCAGCTGACCTTGCGCGAAGATGAACCCGAATGGGTGGCGGGGCCGCGCATCGGGATCAGTAAAAACGTGGATGCGCCTTACCGTTTCTGGATCCCGGGTGACAAAACTGTCAGCACACCGCGCGGCTACCCGAAAAAGAAAGCTTAAGCGTCTTTCTTCTTTTTCTTCCCACGCTCCAGCTTGGAAGCCACATCCGGCACGTAGCGGAACTCATCGCGTGGCGGACGCTCATAATCCACCGAGGTGGGGCGCTCGGGAATCTCCGGCAGGTCCGGTTCAAGATGCTCGTACGGAATGGTGGACAGCAGGTGCGAGATCACGTTGATGCGTGAACGCTTCTTGTCCTCCGACTCTACCGTGTACCAGGGCGCGGCCGGAATGTCGGTGTGGATGAACATCTCATCCTTCGCGCGGGAGTAATCCTCCCACTTCGTAATGGACTCCAGATCCATCGGCGAGAGCTTCCACTGACGCAGCGGATCATTGTGACGGGACTTGAAGCGTGCGTACTGCTCCTCATCAGAGACGGAGAACCAGTACTTGCGCAGAAGGATCCCATCCTCCACTAGCAGGCGCTCAAAGATCGGCGCCTGGTGCAGGAAGCGGCGGTACTCCTGCGAGGTGCAAAAGCCCATCACACGCTCAACACCAGCGCGGTTGTACCAGGAGCGGTCAAAGATGACAATCTCACCGGCAGCCGGCAACTTTTCAATGTAGCGCTGGAAGTACCACTGGGTCTGCTCACGCTCCGTCGGCTTCGGCAGAGCCTCGATGCGACACACGCGCGGGTTGAGGTACTGCGTGATGCGCTTGATGGCGGACCCCTTACCAGCAGCATCGCGGCCTTCCATCACAACGACGATGCGAGCGCCGGTGGCTACAACCCACTGCTGCATCTTCACCAACTCAGCCTGGAGGCGGAGCAGCTCCTTTTCATAGGCTTTCTTGGATAGCTTCGGGGGCTTGCTTGCGGTCTCAGGCTTATTGGAAGTCATATCCCTAACGGTAGTCCCCACCACAATCTTCCCGGTGAAGTGGTCACCTTTTGCGCTCGGCTAGTCCGAGCGCTATGCGACGGTCACTGTGGCCGAGCCCGTAAACGGCGTTAGGCCTCCGGATACATCGCGGGAAGAACCATCCACACGGATGGTGTACATGCCCGGTGCGGCATCCTTCGTGTCCCAAGAAACACGGGCGTTGGTGGTCCCCGCGTTCTTCACAAACTCGATGATGGTGTCAGCGTGGAAATCATCTGCCACGATCTCCCCCGCCGCATTCGTAATGGTCACGTAGCCCTGCCCGTGTCGTAGATCCGAGTTGGGGTTGGCAAAGCAGAAAGTGGCTGTTGCCCTGGCACCGACAACAACGGTACTGCTGGCGGTAATCACATCACCGAATTCCATGCCCCATGCCGGCTGGTCAATCCCAGGCTGGCCGGATAACGAGGTGGGGATCAATCCGGTGAGGTCCCCGCCAGCGGCACCAACATCAATCTGGGTGCCATCGCGCAAGGACTCAGCCAGCTCGTCGTAGACCTGCATCATGGCGCAGAGTTGATGGCGCCCGAAGATGGTGGCACCTCCTTCATAATCCTGATTGTCGTACTCTTCCGGCGTTGTCACGTAGTGGGCATAGCCACTGGTGTAGCCCATGCAGATGACGGTTTCTAACGGAACGTCGAGCACCTCCGCGACGTGCTGGCGCATCCGGTAGCCCGCCATGGAGGTGGGTTCCATGGAGTTGGTGATGATGGTCAGGCCCGCAATCTGCGTGACAGAGAACAACAGCACTTGCTGGATCATCCCATCAATAAAGCCAAGGGGTAGCAGTATTTCTTTGTTGCCGTGGATCTCTCTCCAGTCCTCCGGAACGACAACATCACCGAGCTCCTTCACCCAGGGCGTTCCACCGCGCTCCCCCTCGTTGAAGATGGGCACGTCCAGTCCGCCACCATCTTCCTGGCTGGAAGCGGCAAACGCCGCGCCCAAGATCGCCGGGCCGGTTTTCTGCTCAGTGCCGTCGGGGGTAAAGCGCCCGTCAATAGTCACATCCCGCATGTCCGCCCACTTGTAGCGGTTGCGGATCGTCGGTCCATTCTTCCCCGTGATGTCAATGACGCGCGTGCCTGGCCCACGGGTGGCATCGATCTGACGGTCGCCCAAAACCTGCGCGGATAGTGCCTCATTTTCCAAGCCAGGCCCCGTCTGTGGCTGCAGCCCCATGTTAGGAGTGATGTCGCCCTGTGGCGCCGTGGCAAAGGCCGCCACGAACGGCGCATTTTCCGCCTCACGGTGTACTGTGCCGTTCTCACGTTCCATGCGCCAGGAGGACCAGCCCTTATGGTCGCCGTCGATAAGCGTGTGCTTGTGACCAAAGCTCGTGGCGTGCAGCCCGTACCAGTTGATCAGGCCCACGTCTTTGCCGCCGCGCGCGATGAATAGCGTGATGCTCTCCGGGTTCACCCCTTTGGGGAATGCAATCTTCTCCTCATCCGGATTGCGCGAGAAGGCCTCAAAAGAGCGGTTCACTCCTGCCTCCCGCACTTCACCACGGACGAGTCGCAATGTGGAGAGCTGTTTATCAGCATGTGCTCGCTTGATGGCCTCAACAATGCCAGCAACGGTTGCCTCAAACGTGACGGGCCGGAAACCCAGCGTGGTCAAGTCCACCATGAGGTGCCCGGACGTTCCACCCGGCCCCACATGCGTGTGGGAAGCGGAAATGAACACATTGGATTCGTTATACGCCGCACCGAATTCCTCTTTAAGTCTGCGCAGAACCTCCAGCTGAATGGACTGGAACATCAGCCCCATCTCCGCGATAACAAAAACGGTGCTCACACCGGCGGCATCCTCAAAAATGAATGCTCGTGCAAATTGGCGTAGACGAATACCAGTTGTCGATTGCGCCATCACGGCATAGCCATTCATGCCTGCGCCAAGTGGCTCGCCCGTCATGTCTGCCATGCCGCGACCAACAATGAGCTCTGGCCCCGAATCCTCTTGCGCGTGCGCTCTGGGCACTCGCGAAGCTGCCACCCCAGCCGCTGCCAAACCAGCCCCAGCCATAAACGTACGTCGTCCGAATGTGATCTGAGTCATAGCAGGCAGATTACATGGGACTTACTTTTTTGTAAGCAAAATGAAAGAAAAATTTAGATTGCTTTACGCTTCTAACTGTTCCCCCAGCTCAAGCCACTCAAGCTCAAGATCTTCACGCCGTTCACGCAACTGCGAAAGCTCCCCTGACTTCGCGCCGATGGCCTCAAAATCAGGATCACCCTCACCCGACATCGCCGTAATCTCCGCTTCCAGGGCTTCCACCTGCGAATCCAGCTTCTCAAGCTTGCGTTCCAGCGCGCTCATTTTCTTCGACACTTCGCGCCATTGCTGCGGGCTCAAGGCCTTTTCGCTTGTCGACGCCTCCCGCGCATCCTTCTTCCCCTTCTTCCCATCGACCTCTCCCAGATCAAGCACGCCTGCCCGCGCTTCCATCCCCTCACGCTGTTTGAGGTATTGCTCGATACCACCGGGCAGGTTGGTCAGCTTGCCATCCCCAAACAGCGCATAGGTGACATCCGCGATGCGTTCAATCAAGTAGCGGTCGTGGGAAATAACCACGAGTGTTCCCGGCCAACTATCCAGCAGGTCTTCGAGTTCCTGGAGGGTGTCGATGTCGAGGTCGTTCGTAGGCTCGTCGAGAAGCAACACATTCGGCTCGCCCATGAGCACGCGAGTGAGCTGAAGGCGACGGCGCTCACCGCCCGACAAATCGCCGACTGGTGTGCGCTGACGTTTCGGGCTGAAGCCAAGGCGCTCCGCTAACTGGGAGGCAGACATCTCCTTCTTGCCCATCGTGATGTAGGTGGCCACGTCCTCCACTGCATCAATCACGCGACGACTGGGGTCTAAGTCATCCAATTCTTGGCGCAGCCACCCAACCTTAGTGGTCAGTCCTTCAATTCGCTTGCCGCCCGCCAGCGGATAGTCCCCCGCCAAGGTGCGCAACAAGGTGGTCTTTCCGGAACCATTCACCCCAACCAGACCGATGCGCTCACCCGGTGCTAAACGCCACGTCAGGTGATCCACTAGCGTCCGCCCATCCGGCGCATCAATCCGCGCATCCTCCAACTCAATGACCACACGTCCTTGACGCTGCTTGGAAAAGGCCATGAGTTCAACCGTGTCGCGCGGCGCTGGCACATCAGCGATCAGGGCCTCCGCTGCCTCAATGCGATACCGGGGCTTTGACGTCCTCGCCGGCGCCCCGCGTCGCAGCCACGCTAGCTCCTTTCGCGCCAAGTTCTGGCGCCGCTGCTCAATCGCATCCGCCTGACGCGCACGTTCCGCACGGGCAAACGTCCAGTCGTTGTAGCCACCTTCGTAGACATCCACCTTGCCATCGTGGACCTCCCACGTCAACGTGGCTACAGTGTCCAGGAACCAACGGTCGTGCGTGACCACAACGAGAGCAATCTTGCGCTTCATCAAATGGTCCGCCAACCACTGCACACCTTCAACGTCAAGATGGTTCGTGGGCTCATCCAGCACGATCAGGTCTAGATCACGAACCAGCGCGGCAGCCAGATTCACACGGCGGCGCTCCCCGCCAGAAAGCTGCCCCACTGGAGTCTCTAACCCCAGCTCAGCCACGCCCGTGCCCGCGAGCACCTCACGCACCTTGGCGTTGGACGCCCACTCGTAGACCTCCAAACCGAGAGGTTCCACCACGGCCTGGCCAACCGTCATATCTTCCGGTAAGTCAAAGCGCTGAGTCACCACCGCCATGCGCAGATCATTGGCGTGCGACACACGCCCTTCGTCCGGAGATTCAATACCGGTGAGCACTTCCAGCAGCGTTGTCTTTCCACCGCCGTTAAGCCCCACAACGCCAATGCGGTCGCCAGTTTGAACGCCAAGGGACACCTTGTCCAACAGGGTCTTCAAACCCCAGGTTTTGGACACATTTTCCAGGTTGATCAGGTTTGCCATGATGCAACTAGTCTAGGCACGACTACAGCAGCGTCGCCCCTGTGGCCGGACCACACGCAGCAAACCCTTCGGCGGAGCCGTCACGCGTGAGCTCTTCCACTACCGCCAGCGCAGTTTCACGGTCGGGGCACAATGCTGCCACCGTTGGACCAGAACCTGACACCATCGCCCGGATCGCCCCCGCTTTCTCCGCATCACGAATTAGTGTGTGCAACCGTGGCTGCAGCGATAATGCTGCCGCCTCCAAATCATTGTGCATTGCTGCGCCCACTTGCACTGGATCCCCCGACAGCAGCGCCCGGGACAGCAAAGTGGTGTCCATCTTAGGCACCACCGAGGCACTGTTAAAGCGCATGTCATCAAGGTGCTCAAAAACCTTACCGGTGGACAGACCAACCCCAGGGTTGAGAAAGGCAAACCAGTACTCACCTCGCCCCATCATAGGCACGAGCGCATCTCCCCGTTCTGTCCCTAGCGCAATACCGCCCATGAGAGCGAAAGGCACATCCGCGCCTAGTTCCGCTGCCACGGCCTGCACACGATCCGCCGGCACGTCCACGCCATGCTGTGCCATATAGCCCACGGCAGCCTTGATTGCCGCCGCAGCATCGGCCGAACCGCCCGCCATACCACCGGCAACAGGGATGGCCTTGTCCACCTCAATCCGGACAGGCTCCACATCCGCCCCCGCACAGATTGCGTTCACAGCACGCCAGGCCAAATTATTTGGTGTATCCAAATCCTCATCCGGTTCCGACACGTGAAAACTGGTGTACATACCCGCCACCACACCACAGGTGACATCTGCACCCGGCTCCGGGATCAACGCCACTATTTCCTGCCGGTCAACCGCCATGAACACCGTGGATAACTCATGGTAGCCATCCGAACGAGCCTCCCCCACCCCAAGGTGAAGGTTGACCTTGCCATTCGCCCGCGCGGCAGATGGTTTCACCGTCACAGCGCGCTCACCTCAGCCAGTCGTACAAAGTCTTCCACCGACAGCTTCTCCCCACGCAACTGCGGATCAATCCCCGCCGCTCGGAGTGCACCCTCAGCGGCAGCAGCCGAACCATAGACACCGGCGAGGCAGGCACGGAGGGTTTTGCGGCGTTGGGCAAAAGCTGCGTCGATAAGCGGAAAAACCTTCTCACGCGCCGAGCGCGACCAGTCCTTCTCCTTAACATCAATGTGTACGAGCCCCGATTCAATGTTCGGCGCTGGCCAGAACACGTTTTTACCAATCGTCCCCGCGGTACGCACGTCCCCATAAAAAGACGCCTTCACACTCGGCACGCCATAAATTTTGGAACCTGGTTTCGCCGCAAGCCTTTGTGCAACCTCCAGCTGAACCATCACGAGCACCGTACGAATTGACGGCAGCTCCGCCAGCAAATGCAGCAGCACCGGAACCGCGACATTGTAGGGCAGGTTTGCCACCAAGGCGGTGGGGTCACGGCTGAGATCTGCGGCCTTAATCTTCATGGCATCCATACCCACAATCTCAAGCTTGTGGGCATGGGCTGGGGCACGCCCCTCCACTGTCACCGCGAGGCGACCTGCCAACCGCGGGTCAATTTCCACCGCGGTGACATGCTCGGCAACATTAATAAGGCCCAATGTGAGAGAACCAAGACCAGGCCCCACCTCAAGGACAGTCTCTGCCTCCCCTAACTCCGCCGCGGCGACAATGCGACGCACGGTGTTGGGGTCATGGACGAAGTTCTGCCCCAATTTTTTAGTTGGGGCAACGTCCAATTCTTCTGCCAGCGCACGAATGTCCGGCGGGTTCAGCAGGCGAACATCCTCTACGGTCATGCCCTGCAGAGATTAGCGGATACCCAGGCGTGCCGTGCAGGCGGGCCATGCGCCCCAGCCCTGTGATGCCTGAACCTTCTGCGCAATGGCGATCTGCTGTTCACGGGTAGCCAGGTTCGCCGTCGGGGCATACTGGCCGCCACCGTAAGCAGACCAAGTGGAAGCTGCGAACTGGAGGCCACCGTAGTATCCGTTACCAGTATTGATGGCCCAATTGCCACCGGATTCACACTGCGCAATGGAATCCCACACGGAACCGCCGCTCACGGCCGGTGCAGCCGCACCGGTATTGCCCGGGGTTTTGCCACGCGCAATGACAGCTTGGCGGGCCGGACGGGTTTCTACCCGTCCAACTTCCTCATCAGACTCAACAGCGCCATTCACGGTGACTACCCGGCGAATGACCTTACGCTCACCCTTCGCACCTTCCTCGCGGACCTGCTCCTGGCCTGGGGCGAGGGATTCATCGTCAACGTACTTCGGCTCAGCATCGTATGCCTCGGTAGCTGCGCGTTCTGTTACATCAACGCGCTCAATCTCCACCGTCATATTCTCCGTCACCGGCGTATCCAGTGCCGGGCTCACACGGTCATTGGAATCCACGAGGACACCGCGTGCTGCCAGCAGATCCCCTACAGTCTTGGCAGCAGCAGAAGTGTAAGTAACGTTCCCACCATCACGGATAGCCACGATTTTCGGGGAGGTGACCTCAATGGTCATATTGTCTTTGACTGCCTGGCCCTCGCCGTAACTATGGCTGGAGCCGCCGACGATACCAGGCAGCTCACCGAGCAGATCATCCACGGTTGCGGCCGTGGTGGTGAATTCCTGCGCCTGACCACCATCGATAGACACTGCGACCGGCTTGGCGGTGCGCACGGTCACGGTATCACCGTTCGCCAGCGATTCGGATGGCGCGGGGTACACCAAGTCCTTGTCCCCCACATCAACACCAGCTGCCTTGAGCGCACCGCCAACATTGCCAGCGAAGGTACTCAGCTCAACTGCATCACCGTTAACGTCAACAGTGACGTCCTTCTGAGCCGCCATGGCGGTGGCAGCACTGCCGATAGCAATTGCGCCGATAGCAGAAGAAGTGATCACAGCGCGGGTGGTTGAACTCTTATTGATGCGGCGATGATGCGACATAAAAAGAACAGTCCTTACAGCGTTGGGGATATAGCTCGAATAATACAAGCAAGTATAACAATACGATAAAGGTACGCGGAAGACCAGCAGATTTTCAAAACGTACAAGTACGTCTTTATTAATTAAGCCTACTCATCGCCACAATAATCACTCTTGTTGACAGTACTCACTCGCGCACCTATTTCACACACCAAAAACACGATTGAATGTCTCCCCCACTTCCGTGGCAAGATCCCCCACAGCCATCCCACGCATCTCCGCCACCACGTGCGCCGTGTGCCCAATGAGTCCAGGTTCATTTCGTGCACCACGGAATGGTTCCGGGGTCATGTACGGCGCATCCGTCTCAATGAGCAACTGCCCGGCCGGCGCAAGAGCAGCAGCCTCACGCAGTTCGTCGTTCCGTTTGAATGTCACATTCCCGGCAAAGGACAGGACGTAACCACGGTCGATGGCTTCGCGTGCGACGTCGAGAGGCGAAGAAAAGCAGTGCAGCATGACATGTTCCGGTTGCGGCGCGTCCGCGAGAATGCGCATCATGTCCGCATCACCCTCGCGGTTGTGAATCATGAGCGCCTTGCCAGAATCAACCGCGAGCTGAATATGCCAGCGGAACGCCTCTTCCTGCACATCAAGCGGTGCTGTGCGGTCGGGGTCATGCTTGATCCAATGCGTATCAATGCCAGTCTCCCCAATTGCCACGCAGCGCTCATCCGTAGCCATCTGCGTGAGCCGCTCGCGCGCCGCCCCATCGAGCTCACCCGCGCGCGTCGGATGGATCGCACATGCCGCAAACACACGGTCGTTGAAGTGCGCGGCCTGCAATGCCAGCTCCGCCTCATCGAGGCCATCGCCGACAGTGCAGATCCGTTCAACGCCGGCGTCCACGGCACGCGCCACAATCGCATCCACCTCGTCCTTGTTGCGGGCACCGGTTGAGGCGAGGTGCGTGTGTGCGTCGATAAGCCCAGCAATTCGCTCAGCCGGGACGGGAATGGGGCGAGGTTTCTTCTTCGACATGAATTCCAGCCTATCCTCGAGCACATGACATTCCACGACATCGATGCTGCAACCCGCACCCAAATCGACCGTGACCTCGCCGAAGCTGCCGTCGCCGGAATCAACGGATCTATCGACGACATCGTCGCCGCATTCGAAGAGACCTTGGGCGAATACCTCGCCCTCGACCCCGACCTACGCCGCAGCTATTCTCGCGGCGACATCGCGCGCATGTACGGCACCGCGCTCGGCGACGCGTTCATCCGCGAGCACGGTTTCGAGTGGCAATTGCTTGTCGACGCCTACGGCACCGACCTCGTTGTCACCTCCCCCGACCGAGAGATGTACACCGCTCCCCTTGTGGTGGTGGACACGCGTTTCGAAGACGAGGCGACCGGGAAGCTGACTGCTTTCATTGAGCAGTTCTTGGGCGATTAGCTTTCGGTTCACACCTTATACTCGAACCCCTTTTCGAATCTGTTCGAATGATACCGGTGACGTGTCGTAGTGATGTGAAAATATGTTCGTACGAACTTAAAAACACATCAACACGGGGGAACCATGACCCAATTGACCGACCGTCCGCCACAACCACCGCCCTCGAGCCCAACTGCCTTCTTTGCCACCGAGAACCCCGACAACATCGATGCCGTTGCCGGGATGGGCATGCGCGCGGCATTCCACGCGGTGTTCCATCACTACGCCACCGCCGATGAGTTTGAGGGCTCCAAAGACCACGACACTGAACTCGCCCGCATGTGCTCCGCCACGGGTTTATCCCTCATTGAGGTCCGCAGTGCCGTCTACGCCTACCGCACCCTCAAAGATCTCCCTATACTGCATGCCCTCCAAGAGGCCACCCACCGTCTTGACCTCCGCCGCTTGAAAGCCATCGACCGTGCCATCAGCGTGCTCGGCGAAACCCCTAACCCCGAAGTGTTCGCGGTACTGGATGCTCTGCTGGTCGCGCTATTCACTCCAACGAAGCCGAACCAGGCGCTCCCCGGCGCGAACACCATCACCACCCGCCTGAACAAGGCGATCGGCGACATGGATTCCTCCGTCGCCTATGACTCCAAGAAACGTGAGAAGCGCGAACAGGGACGCACCCTTTTACCGGGCGAGTGCGAAGTCACCTTCCACGATGGCTACCACCACGGCACCACTGGCATGACCCTGATTGCGGACCATGCCACGTCAGCCTCCGTCAAAGCCTTTATTGGTGCAACCGCGAAAGAGCACGGCATCACTGATGATGAAGCCACACTGCTTCTCCTCACCGGGAAGCTCTCCCCTACCCCGACTGCTCGCGTGTTTGGCTACGCACCCAAGAATAGGGACGGCACGATCGATGAATCCGCCTCCGTCTTCATTCCGGGCCATGGCTTCACCACAGCAACAGGAACCGAGATGTTCCATTCTTTTGAGCCAAAACTTGTAGACATGGATGCAGCCTCCACGCGCAGCATCCCTGGCTATGTCCCACCCGCTGACATCGCCGCATTCGTTCGCGGCCGCGACGGCACCTGTGTCTACCCCGGTTGTGAGCGCACAGCCTGGGAATGCCAGCTCGACCACCGCATCGCTTACGGCCTCGGTGGTACAACAACAGCGAGCAACCTGTACTGCCTCTGTCAAAAGCACCACAATGTTAAAACCGATCGCAGGGCGTTCTACCTGGTAGATCACTCTACAGGTGACGTGGTCTGGCTCTTTTCTGACGGCACCTACGCGCTGGCTGACCAAACCGGATTCATCAATAGCCAGGTCACCGAAACCACGCCGCGCTGGAAGCACACCATCGACGATGTGGAGCGCCTCAAACGCACCCGCTCCCGCTTCTTTGCCAAATGCCACCGGGTGCTCGATGTTTTCGAGGAAAACTTTGACTACGAAGAATGCCTCAAATCACTGTCATCCCTTGAACGTGAGTACGGGATGGAATTTCCTTTCCACCCCGTACCGTTCCCGGAAGAACCGGAGGTTGACTACTGAACCGGCGCCCACTCCGGGCCAGTTTCACCCAGTTCGGGGTCGAGCTTGGCGATGAGCGGCTGTGGTTTCTCCAGCTTCGTGCCCGGCACCACATCGACGCGGCCCCATGTGGCCTGCTGGGTGGTGTAGTCACCGGTGATGACTGGGTAGCTCTGGCCCTTTTCAGGCAGGTCGACGCCGACGAGATCCAGGTCTTCGTCATCGGTGACTTCTTCCACGCGCGGGGTGGCGGCCCAGATGCCGTCGCGGCCGAGGGTCTCGTGGACCTTCTGCGCGATGTGCGGAAGGAACGGGGTGAGCATGGCGTTGCAGTCCGACACAACCTGGAGTGCAGTCCACAGCACGGTGGCAAGGCGCTCACGCTGAGCGTCGTCCTTGGCCAGCTTCCACGGCTCCTGGTCGGCAATGTAAGCATTTGCTTCGCCAACGACGTGCATGATCTTGGTGATCGCAGCCTTGAAGTGGGCAAGTGCGAGATCCTTGCCGGCAGACTCGAAAGTCTGGGAGGCGAGGTCAAGGATGACGCGGTCAGCCTCGTTGAGCGTGCCAGGAACGGGAACTTCACCGAAGTTCTTGTGCGCCATGGACACGGTGCGGTTGACCAGGTTGCCCCAGCCGTTGGCCAGCTCATTGTTGATGCGGCGGACGAATTCGTCCCACGTGAAGTCCGTGTCATTGTTCTCCGGGCCGGCAACGGCGATGAAGTAGCGCAGCGGATCAGGGCCGAACGTGGCGAGGAAGTCCTTCACGTAAATAACAACGCCCTTGGAGGAGGAGAACTTCGAACCAGACATGGTGAGGAACTCAGAGGACACAACCTCCGTCGGCAAGTTCAGGCGGCCGTACTTGTGCTCTTCCCCACCCTTAGAACCAAGGCCGGCATAGCCGAGGAGTTCACCCGGCCAGATCTGGGAGTGGAAGGTGATGTTGTCCTTGCCCATGAAGTAGAAGCCGTTTGTGGACGGATCCTGCCAGAACTCCTTCCACGCCTCCGGGTTACCGCTGCGCGCTGCCCACTCGATGGAGGCAGACAGGTAACCGATGACGGCGTCGAACCAGACGTAGAGCTTCTTGCCCGGGTCGTTCTCCCAGCCCTCAACCGGAACGGGAATGCCCCAGTCTATGTCGCGGGTCATGGAGCGCGGACGCATGTCCTCAAGCAGGTTGAGAGAGAATTTCAGCACGTTGGGGCGCCAGTCTTCGCGGGTTTCGAGCCAGGCCTTCAACGCGTCGTGAAGCGCGGGCAGGTCGAGCATGAAGTGCTCGGTCTCAACGAACTCGGGGGTCTCACCGTTGATCTTGGACACCGGGTTGATCAGGTCAACCGGGTCGAGCTGATTACCGCAGTTATCGCATTGGTCGCCGCGTGCATCGGTGGCACCACACAACGGGCAGGTGCCTTCAATATAGCGGTCGGGCAAGGTGCGGCCGGTGGACGGGGAGATCGCACCCTTGGTGGTCTCCTTGATCATGTAGCCATTGGCGTACAGGCCTTTGAACAGCTCCTGCACCACCGCGTAGTGGTTACGGGTGGTGGTGCGGGTGAACAGGTCGTAGGACAGACCCAGGCCAGCGAGGTCCTCGACGATCTGGCGGTTGTAGCGGTCCGCGAGCTCCTTGACGGTCACGCCCTCCTTGTCCGCCTGGACAAGCAGCGGCGTGCCGTGCTCGTCGGTGCCGGAGACCATGAGCACGTTGTTGCCCACCATGCGCTGGTAGCGGGCGAAGACGTCGGATGGGACACCGAAACCGGCCACATGACCGATGTGGCGTGGACCGTTGGCGTACGGCCATGCCACGCAGACGAGAACGTTTTTTTGCATGGTTCTACCTTACGTCCATGCTCACGCGATTGACGTTCACCCCCGTTTGTTGAGCGCGGCGTCGTAGAGGTCACCGACCTTCACTCCGGCTGATTTGGCCACTTCCTTGACGGCATCCTTCAAACGCACGCCGGCATCCACTTTGGCGAGGACCGCTTCCACCAAGTCTTCTTCGTCCGCGGGGGCCGGTGTGGAGTCCGCACCGTCAATGACAACGGTGATCTCACCACGCAGGCCATCAGCAGCCCACTCGGCAAGTTCAGCCAGGGTGCCACGGCGTACTTCTTCGTAGGTTTTGGTCAGCTCGCGACACACTGCTACTCGACGTTCGGAGCCGAGCACCTCAGCTGCATGGGCCAGAGTCATACCAATGCGATGAGGCGATTCAAAGAAACAAATTGCGCGCTTCTCCCCCTTCAGAGATTCCAGCCAGGTGGTGCGTGCACCGGATTTGCGGGGCGCAAAGCCATCAAAAATGAAACGGCCAACACCCAACCCCGACAATGCCAGCGCGGTAGTCACCGCCGATGGGCCCGGCAGGCAGGTGACCCGAACCCCAGCGTCATGTGCGGCGGACACGATCGAATGGCCAGGGTCAGACACAAGCGGCATGCCCGCGTCAGAGATGACCAGGACGAGGCCGGAGCGGGCGACGCGGATAAGCTCCTGAGCTCGCTGTTCCTCATTGTGATCAAAATTGGACACGACCTTGCCACGAATCTCCGCGCCCAGCGCTACGGCGAGCGAGCGGGTCCGGCGCGTGTCCTCAGCGGCGATGACATCTGCACGCTCAAGTGCTTCCACGAGACGCGGCGAGGCATCACGAATATTGCCTAGCGGAGTGGCTGCAACAAGAATGCCCGAGGCAACAAGCGAATCATCCATGGCAACAAGCTTAAGGGTGGGCAGTAAGATCACCAGCGTGAGTTCTGCCGTGAGTCTTGCCGTTAAATCCCCCGCGCCCACCGCCCCCGTCACCGTGTCGTGGACGCGCCGGGACACAATCACCACCGTTGTGATTGGCGTCATTGCGCTGTTCACCCGGTTTGTGGGCCTGACCATGGCGGATTCTAAGGGGACCCCGGTCTTCGACGAGAAGCACTACGCGCCGCAGGCATGGGACATTTTCGTTTCCTCGTTCAATCCGGTTTTGGGTGGAATTGAATCCAACCCTGGTTATGGCCTGGTGGTGCACCCACCGCTGGGCAAACAGTTGATGGCGCTCGGTGAGGCGATTTACGGCTATACCCCGCTGGGGTGGCGTGTCGTCGCCGCACTCTTCGGTTCTGCGGTGGTTGTGTTCACCATGTTGCTTGCGCGACGCTTGTCGCAATCCTGGTTGATCGCTTTGTTTGCGGGCATTCTCGCGCTTGTCGACGGCGTCTTGCTCGTCATCGGCCGCTTCGGCATGCTCGACGTGTTTATCTTGCTTCCCATCGTCATGGCGGCGTGGACACTGGCAGGTGACATGCGGCAAGTGCACCAGCGTCTGCACGACGCGTATGTGACCGGACGCATCGCCGAATCCGGTCCCTTCGGCCCTCGCCTGGGCTTCCGCTGGTGGCGCTTTGCCACGGGTGTATTGCTGGGATTAGCGCTGTCTGTGAAATGGTCTGGCCTGTACTACATCGCGTTCTTTGGCCTGCTGTCGTCCTTCTACGACCTGTGGCTGCGCCGCCGCTACGGGGTGGCCAAGCCGGTTGCGGGCACGCTTTTGCGTGATGTCCCCTCGGCGCTGGCCTCCATCGTACTCATCCCCGCGGTGCTGTACGTCTGGTCTTGGCGCGCTTGGTTCGCATCTGAGACATCCGTATACAGGCATTCGCTTGCCGACGGCACCATCGAAGGCTCCGACTGGTCCTGGCTCACCCAGCTGCCCGAACCAATCGCCGGCTGGTTCTACTACCACTTCTCCGTGCTGCGGTTCCACTCCGAGTTGACGAGCTCCGGCGGCCACTCCCACCCCTGGGATTCCAAACCGTGGTCCTGGCTAGTGGCTTCCCGGCCGATTCTCTACTACTCCTCTACCGGCATCGATTGCGCGGGCGGCCAAGAATGCCGCCGGATGATTTACCTCTTTGGCACCCCGGCAATCTGGTGGCTCACCGTGCCCATCCTCTTGTGGGCGATCTGGATGTGGATCTCCCGCGGTGACCGCCGTGTCATCCTGCCCCTCATCGGTTTCGCCGCTGGCTTCCTGCCGTGGCTGGCTGCGTTTGACCGCCAAATGTACTTCTTCTACGCCGCTCCCCTGGTGCCCTTCACTATCGTGCTCATCGCCCTGGCGTTGGGGAACCTTGCTCAGCGTGGCAAGCCCCTGCCACAGATGCGAAAGCTCGCCGGCTACGGCATGACGTCGGGGCAACTAGCTGTAGTGGTATACCTTGCCGTGGCTGTGGGTATGTTCTTGTACTTCTCCCCGATCCTTTACGGCTTTGTCATCCCCGATGGCTATTACTCGCAGATCATGTGGCTGCCGAGCTGGAGATAATTACTGTGGCCCAGCGCTGAGCGTGCGCAACGGGTTGGATGGCCCACGGTCCGCAACCCACATGAATACGAGTGCGACGCTGGTGAATAACAGCATGCCCAGGTGCAGCCACTGTGCTGGGGTGTCACCGGACACGGCATCCAACACAGCGAAGCCCACGGTAAACCCGAACATTGCTCCCACGATGAGCAGAACACCCGGAATCTGGTTGGGCTTCCACGCCACCAACAGGAGTGCTGCCGCGATGCCCACGCGGACGGCAGCCGAGCCGATGAGCAAGCTGGCCACTTCAGTGTCCAACTCCGCTGCACCGGAACCAGCGACGAGCTGACCTGCCCACAAGATGTACAGCACTGCCAGGATGGCAAGGATCACGCGGCCAATGCTCACCCCAAGGAGCCGGCGCGAGGCGAGTTTGTGAAATTCGGTTTCCACGCCAGCGTAAATCACGTCCGACAGGTCATCCGGCGGCGCCATAGAGCCATCTGCTTCGACAATGCTCAAGGAGCGTGACAATGCCAAGGAACGCTCCCAGAAGGACGAGCATTCGGCGCAATGGTCCAAGTGCGCATCAATGACGGAATTGTCCAGCCCGGTGTCTTCACCGTCGATACGCGCTGAAAGTGCTGCTTGTACCTCTGCGTGGCTAATCATCGATCAGCACCTTGTCCAAACTCGCCCGACCTGCTCCAAACACAACTATGAAAAGCAGGAGAAGAACCAAAACCAGCGGGTATTCCACGCCACCTTGTTCCGCGAAGAAGCCCGCATCCATGTGCACAAAATAGCCGGCACCGGCCACGAGCAGCGCCAACAGCGTGGCCACGATGGTGGTGAGCAGCCCAATAATCAGCAACGCCCCGCCGACGAGCTCCAATGATGCTGCGGTGTATGCCGCAAGCTTCGGTTGTGGCACTCCCGCTTGCGCGAATGTCGCCACTGTTCGCGCCATACCGTCGCCGACCCAATGCTGATATCCCCGTGCGATGAAAATAACACCCAGGGCAACACGTGCGATAAGCAGCGCAGCATCGCGCACAGCGTGGGTATTCATAAAAAACAGCCTACAACGTGGAACCAAATGGGCCCCTACAGCAGTCAAAGTAAGTATGACACTTTCACACTTTGAACTAGACACTCATCAAGACAACCAGCAGCAAGCCCTGACCCGACACATGACGCCGTTAGTTCAGGAGTATTTCGATACAGAATGGGGGAACCCTGTCACGACGGAAAAGGAAATGTTCGAGCTTCTCGGCCTAGAAGTTTTCGTCGTAGGTTTAAGTTGGAATCTGATTCTGCGCAAGCGTGATGCGCTGCGCCGCGCGATTTTCAACAACAGTATCGAAACAATCGCCAGGTGGGGTGAGGCGGATGTTGAAGCATTGCTTAGCGACGACACGATTATCCGCAACCGCCGCAAAATCAACGCCGTGATCACAAATGCCCAGGCTGCTCTGGCACTGCGGGACGAAGGAACGGACTTGGCGGAATTCTTGTGGTCTTTTGAGCCCACGCCCCAATCAGTGGAGGACACCAAGGAATTGGTGAAGGCACTGAAGGTGCGGGGCTTCACCATGCTGGGGCCAGTGACGGTGTTTGCGCTATTGCAATGCACCGGCATCACTTCTTAGCGGTCACCCACACGTCGATCTCGGCGGTGATGGGTTCCACGCCAGCATCGTCGACAAGCTGGCAGTCGATGGTGACCAGCTGACCGCCGGTCTCACGCGTAATGGTGGAAAAATCCGGGAAGTCTGCAGTGGCGGCGACGGTCAAGCCACCAGTGGACTTCTTCGGGTAATCCGCACGCATACCACGTGGAATCCAGCGGTGCGTATCTGGAACGGTGACCTCACACAGCAGACCCATCGCTGCTTCCGCGCCGTTCAAACCGGCAATCACATGGAAGGTGCCAATGTGGTTCTGCACACCCCACCACTTACCTAAACGCACAACACAACGGCCAGGAACCGCTTCCCGCACGCGCGGCATAACTGTGCGGAAGTACGGGGCCTTCACCATGTACAGGGCAGAGAACAACCCACGCTTGATAGTGGAATCGCTGAACTTCTCCCACAGAAGGGCCGTTGGGCCCGGGTTGTCATTCGTTGCGGTTGGCTTCGTTCCAGCAGTGGCCTCGGTGGAATCGGAGGTATTAGTTTGAGTCATACCCCGTGATGTTACTGGCTTAAGCGCTCTCGCGGACGCGTTCGGGGCCGTGGACATCAAAACCATCCCCGGAGAACTCTGGCAGGTTGGCAAAGTCCGCGCTCTCATCATCCAATTCCACAATCACTGCACCGGGGCGACGCATGTGGGCTGGCAGCGGTGCGCCCTCATCCGAGGAGACAACACCCAGTCGGGCGCGGCGCAGCTGGCGCAGGCGACGCTCACGCAGTGCACGCTCCTGATTGACCAAACTGCGTACAGCAGCCATGTACCAGACCAACAAAGCACCGGCGGCGAGTGGCGCCAACCATGCCCAACCACCAGTGATCAGTGCATAAATGAAGGCAACACCAGTGATGGTAATCAGCCCTAGCATGGTGCGCTCACGGCGACGTAGACGATCAGCGCGAGCACGCTTCTCCGCATCTGGTGTCCAACCGCCACGGCCACGGCTCGCGCGGGCGAGGGTGGCCTCGTCCAAATCTTCGACCACGTCGTCTGTTTTGTCTTCTACGACGCTCTCTACCGAGTCCTTTGCTGTGTCCTCAGAAACTGACTCCGCTTCCGGGATGTTCACCACAGTGGCGTAGCCGAAATCTTCAGGGGCAAGGTAGGAGTCGTCATAGTCATACTCCGCAGAGATACCCTCGGCCTCACCTAGCTCAGTATCGAGTTCAACGCCTGCGTCTACAGCCTCTGCTGGTTCTTCTGCCCTTTCTTTTGCACGGTCTTTCGAAGAGTCTTCTACAGGTTCTTCAGCAGGGACAGCATCGACAATGTTGGAACGAATGAAAAGTTTCTTCCAGGCAGGGGTAGCCGATGAGTCGTCGATAAGCACCGCTTCTGTGCTTTCTTCTTCGGGAACGACGACCTCATAGTCATCCACCTCATCGTGGTGGTGAATGTCTGCGGCCGTCACTCGCGGACGGCGACGAGTTTGAAGCGCGGCGGTGCCGCCCTCGTGGAGGACACGGGTCTCATCAAAGCCCTCACCGCTACGACGGATGGGCTTGGAATCCCCCAAGACCATCGGGGCGAGAACAATCGCCCACACAACCACGATGAGAACAATGATCAGGCTGAGGCTGCCTGACATGGGTCCACGACCTTTCCTTTACTGCGAAAATTGCTAGCTCGACACTAACCATCCACCGGCTGAAGTTGACCGCCCCACGCCGAGACACGCGCCAGTTTTTCTTAGATCCACAATCTGCCCTGCGCGGCTAAACGCTCCACCGCCGAGCCAGGCAGGTCATCAATGTTCTGCGCCACAAAATGGTGATCCCGCCAACGCCCATCAATATGGAGATTTTCCTTGAGGTATCCCTCCGTACGGAAACCGGCATTGGCCAGAACTTTCCCCGAGGCAGGATTATCAGGAAGGTATGTTGCCGTGACGCGGTGCATGCCCACGCGCGCGAAGGCATGATCAACGCCCAGAGCGCAGGCCACCGTGGCAATGCCGCGGCCACTAAAACGGGAATACACCCAGTATCCAATCCAGCACTCCCCCACGGCACCATGCTGGATGTTGCCCAAGGTGACTTGGCCGATGAAGTGGTCGCCATACTCAATGGCCAAAGGCACGACCATGCCGCTATTGGCGCAGCGCCGCAGATTCAACCAATTGGAACGCCAGGCTTCCGGGGAATGAGCGTCGCGCCACGTGCCCTGCACAGTGGGTTCGACAGGCCTTAACAGCGCCTCGTCGGTGATACGCATGCGCGACCAAGCAGCACCATCTGAACGTTTCAACGGACGAAGCCGTACCGGTACATCACCAACGTCACCACGAACAAAAACTGTCGGAGTCGCCTTGGGCCACCCCGGGTGGGCTTCACTGTGCGCCCAACCGATGAGACTCAGCATGGTTATGCCCGTTGCTGCAAGAACATCACGTCGACGACATCACCCGGGCGCACTTCCACCACGTCCGTGGGAATCCGGATCATCGCATTCGCCTCAGCCAAACCAGCAAGCAAATGCGCCGGACCGCCAGAAACGCCACCGATGTTGTCAACGAGGTAATCCCGCGTTTGAGCATCGCGCATGAGGCGAGCGCGGACAAAACCCAGGCGGCCCGGAATGGACTCAATGCGGTTCATGGATCGCGCCTTCACAATGCGTCGATTGAGCACGCGCTTGCCTAACGACGATCGGATGGCTGGCCGAATGAGCGCCTCAAACACCACGAGAGCACTCACAGCATTTGACGGCAACAAGAAGGCAGGAATGCGATCCTCCCCCACCAAGCCGAAACCCTGGGTAGAACCGGGGTGCATAGCCACACGCGTGGTATCAATATCGCCGAGCGCACCCAGTGCCTCTTGGACAGCTCGGGCGCTGGAACCGCCCACGGCGCCGGTGATGATGAGGAACTCGCTCTTCTGCGCGTGCAC
The DNA here is from genome assembly GCF_000759055.1 of Corynebacterium tuscaniense DNF00037. Classification (NCBI taxonomy): domain Bacteria; kingdom Bacillati; phylum Actinomycetota; class Actinomycetes; order Mycobacteriales; family Corynebacteriaceae; genus Corynebacterium; species Corynebacterium tuscaniense. The sequence goes on from NZ_JRNG01000018.1 coordinate 43,432, forward strand.
CGCAATCTGCTCTTTCAGGTGGCGTGGCTCCGCATTAATGATGCCCACGCGGGTGACATCCGCGCCCGCATCCTTTGCAGCTGCAGCCACAGCATAGGAACCAACATCAAAGACTTGGCCCAACCCCGGATCCCTATCAATATCCACCAGTTCTAAGCCATAGGACATGACAGTTACGCGGGGACGCGGATACACCAGCACCTTGTCGCGGCCGGCGGCAGCCAGGAGACCGATCTGTGCCGGGCCAAGAACAGCGCCGGCACGCACCGCGATATCCCCCGGTTGAATGTCATCGCCTTCACGGCGGATGAAATCACCCGAACGCACTGGGCGGTGCGGGGTCACGCGGCGGCGGCCACGGTCGGACCACTCAAGGGGCAAAACTGCATCAGCCAAGGTGGGCAGGGGTGCCCCCGTAGCCACGCGCACAGCCTGGCGGGGTTGGAGGCGCAACGGTTTTTGACTTCCAGCAGCCACTTCACCCACCACGGGCAGGGACGTATCAGGGTCGCTCTGGGCTGGAGCGTCATCGCTTTCAACCGGTGCACGATTACTCAGCGACTGCGCACCACCCACATCAACCGCACGCACCGCATAACCATCCACGGCAGCCTGCGCAAATCCAGGCAGCGAGCGCGTTGCCTGCACTTCCTCCGCGCACATAAGACCCAGCGCATCGGTGATGCCAATGCGGATCGGTGAAGGCGTCATCGTGGCATCAACAATGATGTCTAACTGCTCTTCAACGCTGCGCATTCCGCCACCCTTCCGCTGGCCGCTGACAATCTTTCAATTACACGTCAACTTAATTACACGTCAATTTAGTCGGTGCCGGCGAGGTGCGGGTTCTCCGACTCGAAATCCTTCAGGATCTGCTTGATTGACTTATACAGGGCTGGGCCGTACTTCTCATGGCGCAGACCAAAATCAACATTGGCTGGAATGTAGCCCGCTGGATTACCCAGGTCATGGCGCTTACCGTCGTGCACTACCACGTGCACCGGGTGACCTTCACTGATCATCAGCTCAATCGCATCGGTGAGCTGTAGCTCCCCACCCTTACCAGGCGTGATACGGCGTAAAGCATCAAAGATGCCACGATCCAGCAAGTAACGGCCGGTGGCAACAAACGTGGACGGCGCATCTTCCGGCTCCGGCTTCTCCACCATGCCCACCACACGCTTCACCTTTTCCGGGTCCACACCCTCAGCGGCATCCACCTCGCGGACATCAAAAACGCCGTAGTTGAATACTTCCTCCGGACTGACCACAAAGGCACACAGCACCGAGCCGCCAAGCTTGGCGCGCACATCCACCATCTTTTCCATGACCCCGGTGGGCAGAACCAAGTCATCCGGCAGCATGACGGCCACCGCATCCTCATCATCATCCAGGATCGCCTCAGCGCAGCCGACCGCATGGCCAAGACCGAGTGGTTCTTCTTGCACGACTGCCTGGGCGGTAATGATCTCCGCCGCACGAGCAACCTTTCGCGCCTGCTCATCCTTGCCGCGCGCCCACAAGGTCTCTTTCAGGTGATCAAAATTGCCAAAGTGCTCCATCACCTCGCCTTTACCCGGCGCGGTCACAACAGCAAGGCGCTGTGCACCGAGCTGGGCGGCCTCTTCCGCAATGAGCTCAATTCCGGGGGTGTCCACCACCGGCAGCAATTCTTTCGGCACTGTTTTTGTGGCGGGCAGGAACCGGGTACCCATTCCAGCTGCGGGAACAACAACGGTTTTCACGCCCACCTGGGGGGCCGAGGAGGAATTGCGCATGAATGGATAGTCTACCTGTGAGACGGCACTAAACCTGGAATCAGCTGGGTGTGTAGGGAAAGAGGGATGTCATGGATTCAAAGACTGCTGTTCGCGCCACCACGCGTGGTGCGCGTGAGGCGCTTGAGCAAAAGATGCTTATCGACGTCCCCCTGGTCACCCACCTTCTCACCCACCTGCGCACCTTGTCCCCCCACCGCGTTGCCGCCTATTCCCCATTGCCCACTGAGCCGGGTGGGACGGCGCTGCTGCCTGCACTGGTGGAGGAAGGCTATGAGGTTCTACTGCCGGTCACGCTTGCTGGCGGCGAGCTGCAGTGGGCGGTGTACATACCAGGTGAGTTGGCTCCCGGTGAGTTTTATGACATTGCCGAGCCCACTGGCCCGCGCCTGCCCTCGACTGTGTTGAGCACGTGTGACGTGATCATTGTTCCGGCCTTAGGCGTGGACCGGACTGGGGTGCGTCTTGGCCAGGGCGCTGGCTACTACGATCGCGCGCTCCTCTACGCACCCCACCGGCCACGCATCGCGTTGGTCTATGACAATGAGGTGCACGATTCTTTGCCAGCTGACCCCCATGATCAGCCAGTTAACACCGCAGTCACGCCCTCTGGGGTGGTGTCTTTCCCGTCCTAGCGGGGCATGATTAGGGGTTTGCTAAAAATTTTTGGGGTCCCGGGGAACCAAACCGGGTGCTGAAGCAGTCAAAGAGAGTATGGCACTTTCTACCTTTTTTTCATCCTTCTCCGTTCTTTCCACTCCCGGCTACCGGAGGTCCCTGCTTCTGCGACGCGTCATGGCCATCCTGCTTGTTGTCTGTGCTGCTCTTCTTGCCTTAAGTGGGCGAGCAACCAGAGACCCCCAGGTGGTTGTATTCGCCCGAGACGTCGGACCCGGTGATGTGCTTGACGCCGATGATGTGGAGCTGCGTTCCCTGCCCAGGCAGTTTGTCCCCGATAATGCGCTGGCGGACCGAACGAAAGCTGAAGGGCAGGTGATTGCTGCGGCGGCTTCTGCTGGTGAGGTACTCACCACGACGCGCATCACGGGCCCTGACCTTGTGAGCTCCGTGGCCCAAGCACGTGGGGAGGATCCCAGCGCTTTCACCCTCGTGCCCGTGAAACTTGCTGAACCCGACATCGTGCCCATGCTGCACCACGGTGATGAAGTGTCCGTGGTCACAACAGCAGATGCTGCGGCTGATGTGACGGCGCGGACTATTGCCACGGGCGGCACTGTCATCACCGCGGGCAGCGGTGAGGCACAGACCGGTGTACTGCTGCTTTTGCGAAATGAAGACGCGGAGAACGTTGCCGCATCTTCCCTGACTTTGCCACTAACAGTGGTGCTTACCGGCGGGCGTCACCGCGGTTAGTCACCGCCAATCGCAGCCCTCACCTAGCTTTGTCGCCCACAATGTAGTAATTTCTTTCGCCGTTGGGGGGAACAATATTCCCACCTATTTTTTACCTACCAATTTCTCAAGGAGAGAGAATGCTTAAGGGCTTTAAAGATTTCATCATGCGTGGCAACGTCATCGACCTGGCAGTCGGTGTTGTGATCGGTGCTGCTTTCACCGCGATCGTGACCTCGTTCTCTGACAACATCATCAACCCGCTGATTGCCTCCCTCGGTGGCGCAGACTTCTCCGGCCTGGGCGTCCACATCATCAGTGGCAACGATGCAACCTTCGTTGACTTCGGTGCACTCATCACCGCTGTGATTAACTTCCTGCTCATCGCCGCAGTGGTCTACTTCATCATCGTCGCACCGATGAACAAGCTGGATGAGGCTCAGAAGCGCCGCAAGGGCGTCACCGAAGATGCCCCGGCTCCAACCGAGCAGGAACTGCTCGCCGAGATCCGCGACCTGCTGGCTAACCAGAAAGGCACCCGCCAGCTCTAATCCCTGAAATACGGGAAACGTTTGCGGGCCGCTCCACTCCTTGGGGCGGTCCGTTTTTGCTCCCCTTTTACAGATTTTCTCCGGCAGACGGTGAATTTCTGGAAGAATCATTACGCACAAATAATTCACACATCGTTATGTAGGAAGGACTCCCCCGCATGATTCGTACCGCCATCATCGGCTACGGCAACCTGGGCCGCAGTGTTGAACAAGTTATTGCTGCGCAGCCCGACATGGAACTCGTCGGCGTGTTCTCACGCCGTGACTCCCTGGATACGGACGCGCGTGTGTTGCCGGCGGGGGATGCACAAGAGCATAAAGACGAGGTCGACGTACTGTTCGTCTGCCTGGGAAGTGCCACCGATGTGCCGGAACAGGGCCCTGAATTGGCCAAGCATTTCACCACGGTGGACACATACGACAACCACCATGAGATCCCGGCATACCGCGCAGCGATGGATACATCCGCACGCGATGGTGGCAACATCGCGATGATTTCTACTGGCTGGGATCCAGGCCTGTTTTCTTTGAACCGTGTGCTTGGTGGTGCGGTGCTGCCGGGCGCCAACCAGATGACATTTTGGGGTCCGGGTCTGTCGCAGGGACACTCTGATGCTGTGCGGCGCGTGCCCGGTGTGCTTAAAGGGGTGCAGTACACCAAGCCGAACCCGGAGGCGGTTGAGGCCGTCAAGCGTGGTGAGGGCGCAGACCTGAAGAGTAATGAGTGCCATCTACGCCACTGCTTCGTGGTAGCTGAGGAGACGGGTGATGCTGCGAAGGATGAGAAGCTGAAGGAGCAGATCCGCGAAACCATCGTGACCATGCCGGACTACTTCGCACCGTACGAGACAATCGTGGAGTTCATCACCGAGGCTGAGTTTGAGCGCGACCACCAAGGCATGCCACACGGCGGTCAGGTGATCACCCGTGGCCAGTCCGGCACCTCCGGCCACGTGATTGAGTTTGGCTTGGAGTTGGAGCGCAACCCTGATTTCACCGCTGCCGTGCAGGTTGCCTACGGTCGCGCTGCATGGCGTATGAAGCAGGCTGGTGAAATTGGTGCACGCACCGTTTTCGAGGTAGCACCGTACTTGCTGTCTGCGGAACCGTTGGACGATCTAGTGGCGAAGAAGCTCTAATCCCCGTAGTGCGGGGGGCGTTCCTCGCGGTAGCGGGCAGCGTCATCCAGTTCAGCTAGTTCTGGCGGGCCGTCTTCATCCAATTGGACCACACGGGCACCGTCCCAATCAGCGGACTGCTCCACCTGGTGGGGGTTGGGGCGGTCCGCTGTTCTGTCGTAATCAGTAGCGCTGGAAAGCCGCCGCACGCGGCGCCGCTTTTTCATGAGCCTCGGTTCCTCTGCCGGATGCTTACTGCACGCTGTACTTGCGTAGCTCTTCGATGAGGTGGGCAACAAGCGATGCAATGGTTGACACACCGTCGCGGATGGCAGCTCGGGATGGCGCTAGGTTCACAATCACCGTGGAACCGGACACACCGCAAATACCACGGGAGGTACACGCGTCCACGGCACCACAGGCCTGACCGGAGGAGCGCACAGCTTGCGCGACGCCGGGAACCATCTGGTCAATGACAGCCCGAGTAGCCTCCGGCACTTTGTCGCGCGGACCCACGCCGGTGCCACCAACGGTGACCACCAAATCCACGCCACCCACAACAGCGGTTTCAATGACCTTGCGGATCTCGGATTTCTTCGATTTCACGCTGACCACGCCATCGACTTTGAAACCAATTTCCTGCAGGAGCTCGTAGACCAAACGATCCGAGCCTTCATCAATCGCCCCACCCTGCTTGTGGTCGCTGACAAGCACAGCGATCGCACACGGCTGTACCGGCAGTCCTTCTTCCGCCTCTGCAGCAAGGAGGACTTCCTCATCGGGCTCACTGATGTCAAGCGCGTCGAGTGTGTTGGACATGGCGGGCTCCTCGTTGTGGGTGCACCAGTTGTTACTGATGCACGTTTAATAGTTCTGATAGAGAAATCTACTCTGAACTTAAGGTCACATCTACCGTTCTGGTTTCTTCAGATCCAGCGGAACGAACAACCAGGGTGACAGTCTCCCCAAAATCGAACGAGCGCGTGGCAGCAACGAGGGCGTCAGAGGACTCAATCGGACGATCATTGATCCGCACGACAACATCCCCTTCCTTCAAACCTGCCTGCTCCGCGGGACTCTCCGGCTGAACCGCACTGATCAGTGCACCGTCAGAGACATGGCGGATGTCCACTTGCACTCCCATCATTGGTTGACGGGCCTGCCCTTCATTGATCAACTGATCAGCAACCCGGCGCGCAAAATTCGAAGGAATGGCAAAACCCAAACCGATAGAACCGCCCTCACCGGAGTTACCTTGTGAGAGCGAGGCGATCACAGAGTTCATGCCAATGAGGTGGCCATTCATGTCCACCAAAGGGCCACCTGAGTTACCGGGGTTGATAGCTGCGTCTGTTTGAATGCCGTCCATGAGGGAGCTCTCCCCCCTACCTTGGGCCGCGCGGACCGGGCGGTTGAGGGCGGAGACGATGCCCGTGGTCACTGTTGCGGACAAGCCAAGGGGTGATCCAACCGCCACGACGGACTGGCCTACCGCAAGCGAATCCGAATCACCGAATTGAATTACGGGTAGATCACTGACCCCCTCTATCTGAATCACAGCCACATCCGTGTTCACGTCCGAAGCAATGAAGGATGCCCGGTGTTTCGTCCCATCATTCAACGTCACCACGAGCTCAGCTTGGCCCGCCCCGGCTTCCGCTACCACGTGATGGTTCGTGAGCACCTTGCCATCGGCGGAGATAATGGAACCAGATCCTTCGGACATCACCCGCGAACCACTGATCAGTTCAATGGACACCACCGCCGGCAACACCGCGGCAGCGACCTGTTCAACCGAGCCTTCAGGCGCTGGTTCCTTGCGGGAAATCACTGGCGCTTCCAGCGCGTTCTGTTCACTGCTGGCACCAATAGAGGGTTGCTGTCGGTTGCCGGATCCCGCCAGCACTCCAGCGGTATATCCGGCTGCTGCACCACCCACTAAAGAAGTGGCCAGAGCGAGTGCCACGGCTGCCCCAACGCCAAGCCCTTTCTTCTGCTTTGGCGGGGCGGGAGCAAGATATGGCTGCTGCGGAGTGCCATACGGAAGGTTGTAGCCGTGGTAATCAGGTGAAGTCATGGTGGAAAATTGTCCTCCGCCTTGCTGTGTCGTCTCTTGTCCGCTTTCAGGGCTAAGCGTAGTACTTGCTGAACTCTTACTGTGAGGGCTCATCCGTTGGTCGGTTGCCCGGGAAAATGATGCGGATGCGGGTTCCCCCATCATCTGATTCATCGACGGAAATGGATGCGCCGTGGCGTTCCAACACCTGCCGTGTGATGGCAAGACCCAACCCTGAACCAGGCATAGCGCGTGATTCCGCTGCACGATAGAAACGCTCAAACACCTTCTCGCGCTCTTCGGGCGGGATGCCTGGCCCCGAGTCGTCGATAATCAGCACAGCACGACGCTGTGCGGCACGTAAACTCACACGCACAACGCCGCCCGGAGGCGACCATTTTGCGGCGTTGTCCAGCAGGTTCACGGGCGCCCGCGAAAGTGCCGGCACATCCGCGTTAATCACCCACGGATCAAGGCGCACACGGAATTCAACATCCGGACGGCGGCGCTTCACACGCTCAAGCGAGTCCGCAATGATCTCATCCAAGCGCGCCGGCTGAAGCTCCTGCTCCGGCGCGCCTTCGCGGGCAAGATCTACCAAATCACCGATGAGGGTGGACATCTCCTGCATCTGCGCAATGACATCGTTTTCAAGGTCCATCAAATCTTCCGACGACATCGTGCCCACCTGGCCTGTGCGGTGCAACATCATGAGCAACTCGATGTTGGTGCGCATTGATGTCAACGGCGTACGCAATTCATGGCCTGCATCAGCAACGAGCTGGGACTGACGCACGCGTGAATCATTCAGAGTTTCCATCATCTCGTTGATGGATTCAGTTAGGCGCCCGTACTCATCGTTACCAATTACCTCGATGGGTTCAATCTCTTCCGTCGACACCACGCCATCGATGGACCTCCTGAGACGCTCCAAGGGACGGACCGTTACCCGCGCAATGAGCAGACCCGTCAGCGTAGCGACAAACGTACCCAACCCCACGATGCCCATCAACGTGGCTGTAAGCCGGTTCTCCATCAAGGACAGCGTGCGCGAGCTACGCCCAAGAGCCACGGTCGCTTCGTCGGAGCGTAGGACAGACACCCACTCGCCTGTGAAATCAAGGTGCGACCAATCTGGTTCCTGCTCGGGTCCCGCTAACTTGTCAATCGGCAAGGCATCACCAATGAAAGGCTCGCGCAACCCCGGCGACACCGCTACAAGATAACCGGGATTATCCATGCGGAAGTGCGTAACCAGCTCCCCAATGCGCTGCTCGCGGAGATTTACCTCCAGGTCCTCTTTAGCATCCTCGACGTTGACCTCTGTACCGTCGATAATGTCCCGCGCCTGCCGCATAAGTGCAACTGTGCGGGCATCTAACTCAAGCAGTTCGTTTTGCTTGATTGTTCCGGACACCGCGAAGAAGGACAGCAATGCGGTCATGCCCACCGCGAATGCCACACCGGTGGCCGCAAATGCAGCTACGCGCGCGCGTAACGACGATTTAGGGTGCGCATCCACCCATCCGCCATTGGTTGTGCTGTAGCTACTCAGCGCCCTCAGGATCACGGGGCAGTCTCCCGTAGCACGTAGCCCACGCCACGCACGGTGTGAATGAGGCGGATTTCACCGCCTGCCTCAGTCTTACGGCGCAGGTATCCGATGTACACCTCAAGTGCATTGCCGGAGGATGGGAAATCATGGCCCCAGACTTCTTCCAGAATCCGCTGACGCGTCAAAACCTGGCGGGGGTTTTGCATAAGGAGTTGCAACAATGCGAACTCGGTACGAGTGAGGGAAATATGGCGGTCACCCCGACGAACATCACGGGTGGCCACATCAAGGTACAGATCCTGGAACTGAAGATCAGTGGCTGCACTGCCCGTCTGTGCAATCGCATCAGCCCGGGCGCGGCGCAGCAACGAGCGAACACGCGCGAGAAGCTCTTCCAAAGCAAAGGGTTTGGGCAGGTAATCATCCGCCCCAGCGTCCAACCCAGCCACGCGGTCGGAAACGCCGTCGCGCGCCGTAAGCATCAGAATCGGCCTGTCGTAACCGGTAGAGCGGAGCTCCCTGCACACACCCAGCCCGTCTAGCTTAGGCATCATCACATCAAGGATTGTCAGATCGGGCCGCTCCTGATTGATCACAGCGAGAGCTTCTACTCCATCGCGCGCTTGGAACACGTCATACCCATTGAATTGTAAAGAGCGACGGAGAGACTCACGTACCGCCTGCTCATCATCGACGACCAGAATTTTCATGCACCTATTATGACCATAGGCTCCAAAGAATCTTGTCTTTGTCCCCCCAAATCGTGTGAAAATCCGTAAAAAACATAAAAAATAGCCGCCGGAAGTATTCCGGCGGCAACTAAACGCGTAGCGTGTTTAGAACTGCTCGACGTCGATCAGACCAGCCTGAGCTGCCTTGACCAGGCGACGCGGGATGCGCACGGTCTGGCCGTCGATCTTCACTTCCTGCAGAGCGGCATTGTCTGCCTTCCACTGCGAACGGCGGTGGTGCGTATTCGAGCGGGACTTACGAAACTTCGGGGTTGCCATGGTGTTTCTCCTCCTTTGACCGGATCAGTAGGCGGTTTTAGCTGTCGGACTTCTTCTTACGGCGGGCCATCCCACCAAAGCGGCGGTTGAACTTCTCAACACGGCCGGCGGTGTCCATGACACGCTGTGCGCCGGTCCAGAAGGGGTGCGACTCACTGGTCACATCAACGACGATGAGCGGGTACTCATTGCCGTCTTCCCACTGGGCAGTGCGGCCGGAGGTTGCGGTAGAACGGGTCAGGAACTGGTGGCCAGTACCTGCGTCCTGGAAGATCACCGGGTGGTAATCAGGGTGGATATCTTTCTTCATCTCTTCGTTTCCCTCAGGATTGATACTTCAGGTCGGTTCCGGGAATGCTTTCACCGGATCGTGCCTGAGTTGGGTTCGAAAATGGTCCTTCATCCGAGCAGGGCAAATACGCCTGATCAGACAACTTGATACATAGTACAGGTGATGGATACATTCCCGAAATCGCGGATCGGCCTCTCCCTAGTGCTCGCGGCGGGCATTCTCTACTTGGCTGCGGCGGCTCCAGAAGAGTTGAAAACCACCGCGCTGCGGCTCGCGCCCGTGCTACTTTTCGTCGCAGGAATGTCCGTAGTGGTCAACCTGGCGGCCCGAGCCTGCGCATTCGACGCAATCGCGCAGGCCATGGAAAAACGATTGAAATCTAAGTGGGCGTTGTGGTTCGGGATTGTCGTCATCGCCATTGTGTCGACTGTCTTTCTCTCGTTGGACACAACCGCGATCATGATCACGCCCATGGCGGTGGCGCTCGCGCGCAGGAACAGACTGAAGGTCGTGCCCGTGTCGTTCGCGGTGGTGTGGATAGCGAACCTCGGTTCGCTCGCTCTTCCAGTGTCGAACCTGACCAACTTGCTCGCCCACCCGTACGGGTCTACTGCCGTGCCGGCCGTAGCAGCCATCACGGTCGCAGTCGTCGCTTCCTGGGTGGTTTACCGATTCGCACCCTCGGAACCGAAGCTGCAGGATACGGAGATCAGGGTGGACACTTCCCCACTGCTGAGGATATCCCTGATCGTGCTAGCACTGCTTCCGCCGGCGCTAGTGTCCCCGCTGCCGTACTGGTTGGTCAGCACGGTAGCGGCAGCTGTTCTACTTATTTTCACGAAGCCGGATTTCCGTGAGGCGCTCTCGCTCGTTCCATGGGATTCACTCGCACTCGCGGCAGCATTGTCGTTCGGCGTCGCCGCAGTGCTCGTTCTCGCCGACGGTCGTCTCATCTTCGATGCCGGACCGGCGACACTCTCGGTGGTGGGCGCAGTAGCCGCCAACGCCCTCAATAATATTCCGGCATTCCTCCTCCTTGAGCCGTCGGCACCGACTCCGCAGCATATTAACGCCCTATTAATAGGTGTCAACTGTGGGCCAATCGTCACGCCGTGGTCATCGCTCGCCACTCTGCTGTGGCATGACCAGCTCCGCCGAAACGGCATTGACATCCCCTGGAGAACAGTGGTTGTGAGGGGAGCCGTTCTTGCGCCGTTCGCAGTCGGACTGCCGCTGGCTGCGCTCAGCTTCTTAGGCTGATCCAGTGGCTCGTCGGTAAGCGAGGCAGCGATTATGAAAAGAGACCTTGCGCGTGTAGTGTTTACTCTCGCTGTTGTCGAAGTACACGTAAACGCTTTAGTCAACCGGTGACTTCTGGCGCCCTCGAGCCACCAGGCCATCCTCACTTCTAGGCCTTTAACCAGCAACGAGTGCGGCGTCTATCTACAGTCCCCACGACTAGAAGCGGCTAGGAGAAAGAAGTAACCATGTCGGCACATTGCCAGGTCACGGGAAAGAAGCCGTCTTTCGGCAAAACCGTGTCCCACTCGCACCGCCGCCACTCGCGCCGTTGGAACCCCAACGTGCAGAAGCGGAAGTTTTACCTGCCCTCTGAGGGCCGCAACATCACGTTGAACGTATCCACGAAGGGGCTCAAGATCATTGACCGCGACGGCATCGAATCCGTCGTTGCAGCGATCCGCGCCCGAGGGGAGAAGATCTAGCTCATGGCACGCAATGACATTCGCCCCATCATCAAGCTGAAGTCCACTGCAGGCACCGGCTTTACGTACGTCACCCGTAAGAACAAGCGCAACAACCCGGACCGCATCACTTTGAAGAAGTATGACCCGGTTGTGCGTAAGCACGTTGAATTCCGCGAGGAGCGATAAGTATGGCGAAGAAGTCCAAGATCGCTAAGAACGAAAAGCGCAAGGAGATCGTCGCGCGTTACGCTGAGCGCCGTCAGGAGCTCAAGGCGATCATCCGTAACCCAGAGACGACCGACGAGGACCGTCTCGAGGCTCAGTTTGAGCTCAACCGCCAGCCACGCGATGCCTCCCCGGCTCGCGTCCGTAACCGCGACTCGCACGATGGCCGCCCCCGCGGCTACCTCCGCAAGTTCGGTCTGTCTCGTGTTCGTATGCGTGAGATGGCCCACCGCGGCGAACTGCCGGGCGTCCGTAAGTCCTCGTGGTAATCAAGGGAGTCTGTAAACATGAAGCGCAATAACAACCGTAAGGCGCGGATGGAGCAGTCCCGCCGCCCGAAGAAGAACCCGCTCAAGGCCAAAGGCATCGAAGCTGTGGACTACAAGGACATTGAGACCTTGCGTCTGTTCATCTCCGATCGCCACAAGATCCGCTCGCGTCGCGTCACTGGCCTGACGCCGCAGCAGCAGCGCCAGGTCGCTACCGCTGTGAAGAACGCGCGTGAGATGGCTCTCCTGCCGTTCACCAGCCGCTAAATCGACTGGTTTTCGTCTAGAGCTTCGACAGTCTTCAGCGCCCCCTCCCCCAAGGAGGTGGGCGCTGAAGTGCTTTTTGCTGGTCTGCGTCTACGTAAACCCCACCATTAGGTATCTTTGTTGAAATACTGCCCACCCTTAGATCACGCTTTTTAGGAGGAGCGCATGGCACGAAGCGTTGGCCGCCCGCGGAAATCATCACCACGCCGCTCTGGCGGCACCGCGCGCGAAGAGATCCTCGACGCTTCAGCAGAACTGTTCACCAAACAGGGTTTTGCCACCACCTCCACGCATGAGATCGCTGATGCTGTAGGAATGCGGCAGGCGTCTTTGTACTACCACTTCCCTTCCAAGGCAGATATCTTCTTGGAATTGTTGAAGAGCACAATCGAGCCGTCGATAAGCTTGGCGGAGGATCTGGCGGCCTCCGATGCGACGCCGAGCCTGAAATTGTGGGCTCTCGTGGCGGCGCAGACGCGTATTCTGCTGTCCTCGAAGTGGAATATTGGCCGGCTGTATCAGCTACCCATTGCCATGTCGGAGGAGTTCACGGAGTACCACGAGCTGCGTGGCACGCTGGAGTCTATCTTCCATTCCCTCGCCGCTGAGATAGTGGGCGATGATGATCCGCGTATTGATCTGCCTTTCCACATGTCTCTTGCTGCTGTGGAGTTGCGGGACAACACTGGTAAAGCCCCGTACCCGCTGGTAACAGATGCTTTGCCTTCCCCTTCGGTGGTTCTGGCGGATGCTGTTCTGGATGTTTTGCACACGCCTCTACCGGAGGATCGTGGCTACCGCACTATTGACCTACTGGAGAAGACCGCCCGTTAACAGTGCGCTGCCGGCGCTGTGTTCAGTGCCGGGCGAATAAGAGCAGCAAGTTGGCTCGCCATGGTTTGACCGCTGGCATAGGAGCCGTCTCCGCTGCGCACAGCAAGAGCGATAGCAACATCCCGACCCGCGTCATCCTGCACGAGTCCAAACTGGCGCACCTCATATCCCCCATTCAGCGCTGATGGGCCCCAACCACCCTTGAAACGCGCAGCAGGAAGCGTGCCCAGCCCATAGGACTGCCCTGCGGTGATCGATCCCATGAGTTCCAACACAGGCCCAGCCCCATCGACACACCGCAAATGTGAGGCGAAACGTGCTTGCTCTGCCACTGTCCACTTGGTTTGGCCGAAGGGTGAGAACTCAGGCCGGATGTACTGGCGTTGTACCGTGATGGGCGCCCCACCTTGAGCAAGGATTTCCTCGACAGCCTCCGGGGTGGTGCTGTTCCACAACGTCATCGCTGCAGGGTTATCTGAAGTTTGAATGGCCAGAGCAGCCTGTTGTGCCAGCCCGGGATTCGTTTTAAGCGCCGCGATGGCGATGGGAACTTTGATCGTGGACCATGCAGCGAAGCCACCAGCATCGCCTGCACCATATTCTCCTATAGCACCAACGATGGAGACCTCTGCTACTCCCCCGTAAGCCTGCACCACCTCTGCTACGGACTTATCAAGAATAGCTTGTAATTCAGCCGATGGCTGTGGTGCAGATTCTTCGGAAGATAGCTGCATGGGTTCAAGGGGCGGCATCCCAATGCCTGGCTGCGGGAGACGCTGTTTCGTCGAACTGGTCACCGTCGGCCCAAAAGTGCACGACGACACGCAGGCCACAAGTCCGACCGCCGCCACGCACACGATGAGACGCCACACTAGTGGATCTTCACCACTGCGTTATTACCGCCCCGGCACACAACCTTGGAGCCTTCTTCACTGCACCGCATGGTATAGGACTTGCCGGTCACCGAGCTGTGCACGTCATGCAGCGTGATGTTTGGATCACCGTCATACTCAGTCCGGAACGCGTCATAGACCGCCTGCGCAAAGCTCTGGCTCGTGACGGAGGAACCCGGCTCAAACGACTTGTACTCCTTCTTCGGATTCTTCGTCTCAGTGGCATCGGTCGTCTTAGTCACCGTAGACTTCGAGCTCTTCGAGCTGGTGCCACTACCTGCGCTGCCAGTAGAGCCTTCCTCGGACTTCTGAACGGTCAGCGCAGGAGCCTCGGAAGAATCACCAGAATCATCCGACATCAGGTAGTACGCGCCGAAGCCGAGCAGACCAAGGAGTAACAGCCCCACGAGGCAGATCAGAACAATCAATCCAATGTTGGATTTCTGCTGGGGCTGCTGCCAATACGAATCAGTCACGCTACGTCGTGTCCTTTAGTCTCCGCGGGATTCAGACTCTAGTGCGAGAAGTGGCGGGTACCAGTGAGGTACATGGTCACGCCGGCCTCATTGGCAGCTGCGATGACTTCCTCATCACGGATGGAACCACCCGGCTGAACCACGGCCTTGACACCAGCATCCGCGAGGATCTGGAAGCCATCAGCAAACGGGAAGAACGCATCGGAGGCAGCCACAGCACCATTGGTGCGGTTACGGCCTTCATCGAGCGTGTTCGCACGATCAACAGCAAGTTTGGCCGAATCCACACGGTTGACCTGGCCCATGCCCACACCAACAGCAGCGCCATCGCTAGCAATGAGAATGGCATTGGACTTCACGCAACGGATCGCGTGCCAGGCGAACTCCAAGTCCTTCAGTGTTGCCTCATCGGCAGCCTCACCAGCGACGAGCTCCCAGTTCTCCGGTTTATCGCCCTCGGCCTGGTAGATGTCACGATCCTGGATGAGCGTGCCGCCGGAAATCTGCTTGATCTCCTTGCCTTCACGCTCCGGCTTCTCCGCAGTAAGGATACGCAGGTTCTTCTTGGTCTGCAGCAGCTCCAGCGCGTCATCAGCAAAGCTCGGCGCGATGATGACCTCAGTGAAGATCGGCTTGACCTGCTCCGCCATCTCCAGGGTGACCTCACGGTTGGAGGCAATCACACCGCCGTAAGCGCTGACTGGATCACAGGCATGCGCTTTCGCATGAGCCTGCGCGATGGAAATCTCTGACACCGCGATGCCACACGGGTTGGCGTGCTTGATCACAGCAACACACGGGCGCTCATGGTCCCAGGCCGCACGCCATGCCGCATCCGCGTCCTGGTAGTTGTTGTAGGACATTTCCTTGCCACCGTGCTGCTTGGCGCCGGCCAGACCCGTGCCGTCGGAAATCAAGCTGGCAGCCTGATGCGGGTTCTCGCCGTAACGCAGAGTCGTGGACTTATCGGTATTGCCCAGCTGCTCGGCGAACCAGGTGGACACCGCGGCGTCATAAAGCGCGGTATGCGTGAAAGCATCAGCGGCGAGCTGACGGCGCTGATCCTCGTCGAAGCCACCGGCCTTAACCGCCTCAATGGCCTCGCCGTAACGCGAAGGATCCACAACCACGGCTACCGACGGGTGGTTCTTCGCCGCCGCACGCACCATGGACGGGCCGCCGATGTCAATCATCTCGACGACCTCATCAAAGCCCGCACCGGAAGCAACGGTGTCCTCGAACGGGTACAGATTCACCACGACGAGCTCGAAGGGCTCCACGCCGAGCTCTGCGATCTGCTTCGCGTGCTCTTCCTTGCGCAAATCCGCCAAAATACCGGCGTGCACGCGCGGGTGCAGCGTCTTCACACGGCCCTCCAACACCTCCGGGAAACCGGTGAGCTCAGCCACCTCGGTAACGTTTGCGCCCGCATCCTTGATGCGCTGCGCCGTCGAACCTGTAGAGACAATCTCAACACCGGCTTCTGCCAATGCTGCTGCAAGCTCTTCCAAGCCCGTCTTGTCATAGACGCTAATCAGTGCGCGCTTGATAGGTGTGCGGGTGCTCATGCGGTGAACTCAACCTTTCCAGTGATAGTGCTGTTGGCGGCGTGTGCGCGCTTCAGCGTATCGACGATCAAAGCTCGCTCCACTTCCTTAATCCGTTCGTGCAACTCTTCCTCAGTTTCCCCTTCGCGCACATCCACTGCACGCTGGGCGATAATCTGGCCCGTATCCACACCCGAATCGATGTAGTGAACCGTTGTTCCCGTGACCTTCACGCCATACGCCAAAGCATCACGCACAGCATGTGCACCAGGAAAAGCAGGCAACAGGGCCGGGTGAGTATTAATCAGAGCGCCCTCAAAGCGCTCCAAGAACTCCTCCCCCACGATCTTCATAAACCCGGCGGACACAACCACGTCCGGATTCACGCTTGCAACAGTGTCCCTCAAGCGGACATTCCACTCATTCCGATCGCCGCCTAGCTGGACCACTTCCGTGCGAATACCAGCCTTCCGCGCACGATCCAACGCTGGGCATTCCACATCCGCAACAACAAGATCGACGCTATAGGTTCCACGGTTATCGATGATCGCCTGCAACAGCGTCCCCGAACCGGAAACCAAAACAGCTACAGAAATACACTCAGGGGCCTGTGAAGAGTCTGTCACGCCTACAGAGTCTAGCCCTTATCCTTCTGTGTCCCCTCTTCAGCGCTCTCCGAGACCTCGGCAGTTTCCTTCGGTTCAGCTTTAGACTCCTCTTCGTGGGCAGGGGCGCCCAGGGGATCGCCAGCAAGCATCTCCTCTTCCTCTACCCGGGGGCGAGTGAAGGAAGCAATGAGCCATGCGGCGCCTGCAATTCCACCGACCCATCCGGCAGCGGCAAGCGCGAAGATCCACGGTGAGGCACCAATCCAGCCGTACGCGCCGACATTCCCACCGGCAAGGAACCCGCTGACCAGCCCAAAAACCGCGGCCCATCCGGCGGAAAGGGCAACGTCGAAACCGCCGAGGCGACGAGGAATGAAGAAGTGAATGATCACAGCCGCCGGAACGACAAGGAACACCGGTGCCCACACAGCAACATGGCCAGGAATCGCCGCGAAAATTGGTATTGGTGGCAGTGGCGGTACGACTGCACCGAACAGCGAGACGGAACCTTCCGCAATAGATATAGGTGTACCGAATAGAACAGCAAGTGTTCCCACGGCCGCGTTGGGCAGATACAACACGCTGGCAAGAATGAGGCCGGCAACCCCGCTGACCCCCAAGGTGGGGTACGCATCGAGCAGCTCCCCGATCCGCAGTACACCGAATGCAAGCAGAACCAAGAAGACCACAGCCGCAGCAGCAAGCAAGCGAAGCGCAAGATTAATCATTGCGCCGGTGATGCTCACAAACTCAACGGGCACCCCAACGCGACGACAGAGTGCCGCCCACAACTTGGCGTTCATTCCGCAGGCCATACCCACGAGGTGAATGAGAACAGGAATAAACAGGCCTTTATGTACTGCGGGCGGTGCCACCGGAAAAACAGCCGACGCATCCGCAACCATAAACCACGCGACAGCGGACAGGGTGAACGGAATCAGTATGACCAGGCTTGCGATGGCATAAAGGTCAAGAATGCTCACGCGATCCTTCGTGGCCGCGCGCACCCGCCATGCAATGAGTGCAACCACACCAACCGCGGGCAGCAGCGGAATCGCACCGAGCGTGACTCCATCAACAGTGACCGGCACACCGTGCACAACAAACCATGTCTCCGCAATTGCCGCCGGAAGCGCTGCCGGGCGGCCACCACTGAGCAGAATCGTGCCCAAACACAGCACCGCAATCCCCAGCACCAACACCACATTCGGCACACCAATGAAAGGAAGGTAGTGGCGAAGCCGCCCCTTCATCGTCGTGGGGACTTCAGGGGAAGCATCGGTGTGCGTGACTTCAGCACCATGCGTTATCCGCGGACGGCGGCGAGCAGAAGGCGATGTGCGCGAGGGCCTCGAAGGCGGACTGGACTTGTTACTCATCACAGCCAACTGTTCCACGACAACAAGCCCGGGTGCAGATGGGACACGGCCCCACAGCCCAGAAAGCACGAACACCCCCTAAAGCTCCACAACGGGCGAAGAGCTTTAGGGGGTGTGCGCTGAAGTTGTTGCCTCTCGGACGGAAAAGGATTTAGAACTTGATGCCACCCTTGGCAAAATTGAAGATAACCAGCAGGAGAGCAGTGATACCGGTGCCCAGCAGAATGTTGAAGGTGGTTCCAAATGTCCAGCCATTAGTCTTGTCAGACTTCAGGGAAGAAGCCAGGGGGCCGAGAGCCTTAGCCTTATCCTCGCCCTCCTTGCCCTTAATGATGGACTCAATGATCTTGGTCCGGTCGCTTCCAGGTGCGATAGCATCGCCAATAACTTCCTTGTCATCCAGCTTGGAGGAGTTCTGCCCAGGAAGGTTGATCTCTGGTTTGCTACTTTCAGCAGCCTGCGCCGGAACGACGGCGAGGGAGAATGCAGTAGCAGCAGCGATTACAGCGGTGATGGTGCGCTTCATAATGAACATCCTGTCTCGTAGAAATACCGTGAGCATTATTACAACACGGTTACATGCAGCAAACATTTGGCGTCTCCAATACTTTGCCTTTGCAATCTAAGTATCGAGTACATCAAAGTCGGTGTTACATGTTTTGTAAAAATTGTTCGGAGGCCCCCTGTGTGGGGGTTGCGCCAAAAATCAATACACACGCAGCATGGGCCATCCACCGCCAAAGGGACCGAACGCCTCTTAGCATTTTCGGCAAAGAAAGCCGAGGTAACTGAAACCCCTGTGACAAATCTTAACTAGTGAGATTGTCTAATTGTTTCAACATTTGGGCCGAGCCATGAGACAAGAAAAATAAATTCTCCATAAGAGATTGCTTAATGCCGTGGGGCTGACTAATGTTACGGCGAGTAGATAACAACTAGGTTACGATTACGGAACGTCCCGTTATACATTACGGACGAACACTCGAACGTTAACCGTCCGTGACCGAATGACGATCTAACGAGGTTTTTGAGTTGAACTCTTCGCGCGCAAACCACACCGGTGGCAAGCACCGTAAGCCGAGCCCCAACAAGGGACGCATCGCCATGGTCGCCTTGACCACAGGCGCAGTCACCACCGGTGGCGCTGCCGTCGCCAGTGCCGCCAACGCCAATAGCCCGGCAGCCGTAGGGGACATCAACACAGACATCCCTAACATCGATCCTGCCTCCGTTCCGCAAATCCTAGCCATCAGCGAGTACAAGCCGATCGACAACCTCACTGAACAGCTGGGGAAGGCTGTTGAGTACAACAAGGAACGCATCGCCGCTGACCTGGCCGCCCGCGCTCCCCTCGTTGTAAAGCCCGCTGAAGGCGCCTACACCTCCGGCTTCGGAGCGCGCTGGGGGTCGTTCCACAAGGGGGTCGACATCGCCAACGCTATTGGCACCCCAATCCTGGCCGTCTCTGACGGCGTTGTGATCGACGCTGGCCCGGCAAGTGGCTACGGCAACTGGGTCCGCATCCGCCACGAGGACGGCACCGTCACCGTGTACGGCCACATGGAGACCGTTGAGTGCTCCGTCGGCCAGCCCGTCCGCGCCGGCCAGCGCATCGCCGGCATGGGCTCCCGCGGCTGGTCCACTGGCTCCCACCTTCACTTCGAGGTCCACCCAGCCGGCGGCGACGCAATCGACCCGGCACCGTGGCTCGCTGAGCGAGGCATTAGCCTCTAAAGTCGCGCACAGAACCTCATCCTCCTCCCACCCTGGGACGGAGGATTTTTCTTTTGCCACCCCCAAAAACTACCCCCGCACCCTTTCGTCACATTAATAACATCTGCAACACCAGCCACTCTCCTATCCAGCTGTTTTGAAGGAATCTTTCGCACGCACGAGCTAATTACGCACGTCAACTGACATAAATAGGCATTGATCAACGAGAAAAGCACGGTTAGCATGTTGCGAGTTAAAAACTTTCACATGTTTCCCTCAATCTCTCAAAAGGACGACATGAAAAAACGATTGATCGCCGGCGCCATCGCTCTGGCCATTCCGCTCGCGGCCCTGCCTGCCAATGCCTTTACCGTCTCTGTCAACGGCCAAGCCGTTGATGGCCTTGCTCCTGCCCTGCCGGACCTTGGCAAGGCCCTCGACGACATCTTCACCAAGGGCGCCACCTTCTCCGCCGCCGGCTACAGCATCGTGTATGACCCGCGCATTCTGCCGCAGTACAACGAAGCAGAAGCTACCCCTGGCGTGACTACGAATACAGTCACTCCCCAAACTGGTGTTTCGCCGGCGGGCCAGACCGTAGTGATGCCGGCTGAGGGTCGTTTCACCTCTGGGTTCGGTCCGCGTTGGGGCTCAGTCCACCGTGGCATCGACATTGCCAACAACATTGGCACCCCGGTTAAGGCCGTGATGGACGGAACTGTGATCAACGCCGGCCCCGCCCAAGGCTTTGGCAAATGGGTGCGCCTGCGCCACGATGATGGATCCATCAGCGTGTACGGCCACGTACACTCCTTCAACGTGCAGGTTGGTGAGCGCGTGACCGCCGGCCAGCAAATCGCCCAGATGGGTAATGAGGGCCGCTCCACCGGACCGCACCTACACTTTGAAATCCTGCCGGATGGTCAAACACAGGTGGACCCGGTGCCGTGGTTCGCGCAGCGCGGTATCACCATCTAGAGCAGCGTCTTACAACTTCTCCATCGGCACACCGCCGATGAGCATGAGACGCACGGTTCCGCTGGAACCAAAGTCGATGGTGACGGTCTCCCTGGCCCCTGAACCATCGACGCTCATGACCGTGCCCAACCCATATTTCGCGTGGTTGACGCGGTCCCCCTTAGCCAGTTGCAAATTCTTGTTGACCTTCATGCGGCTACCACCGCTGCGTGTCCGCATGGATTTGCGTGGTGTTGTCGGTGTGCCCCAGGCATCCGAGAAACCACCGTCGAAGGAGCGCTCCGGTTCCACCCGACGCCAGTCGATGAGGTCCTCTGGGACCTCTGCGAGGAAGCGACTGGCAGGGTTGGTTACCGGGCTGCCCCACGACGAACGCAGCATCGCCCGGGTGAGGTAGAGTTTTCGCCTCGCGCGGGTGATTCCTACATAAGCCAATCGACGTTCTTCGGCCAGCTCATCCGGGTCCCCCAAAGAACGCAAATGTGGGAACTGCCCATCTTCCCAACCAGTGACGAACACGATGGGAGATTCCAGCCCCTTCGCCGTGTGCAGCGTCATCATTGTGACCACACCTTGGCCTTCATCCGGAATTTGATCTGCATCAGCGACCAAGGAGACGCGCTCCAAGAACGCTTGGAGTGATCCCGGCGCGGGTTCTCCTTCCGCCACGTCAGCTGGTTCATCGCCCGGCATGGTTGCGTATGCCATCTGGTTAGCGGCATCGGAGGAGAATTCACGCGCCACCGATACCAATTCGTTGAGGTTGTCTAGGCGCGCGCCGTCCTGCGGATCATTCGAGGCTTCCAGTTCTGCCTTGTATCCGGTGACATCTAAGATGCGGGTTACCAGGCCACCTAGGTCCGGCATGCCGGTGACCTCATTGAGCAACTCGGGGATCTCAGCGATGAGCCCGTCGAGCATCTCCACGAAACCACCGATGGCATTAGCGGTGCGGGATGCCACTCCGGGGACCTCCCCGGAAGCGACATCACGCAGAGCACGGCCAAAGCTGATCCGCTGGTTTTCCGCATGCAGTGCCACCATTGCTTGTGCTTTATCCCCGATGCCGCGCTTAGGCACGTTGACAATGCGACGCATACTCACGTCATCATCCAGGTTCTCCAGCACGCGCAGGTACGCGATGATGTCACGGATCTCACGGCGTTCATAGAAGCGCGTACCACCCACGACTTTGTAGGGAATCCCGGCACGAATGAAGATGTCCTCCAAAGCGCGGGAGGAATTATTCGTCCGGTACATCACCGCGATGTCGGAGTACTGCGCACCACGGTCCGTCAGGGCATCGATTTCACTAGCGACGAAGCGCGCCTCATCATGCTCATTATCCGCAACGTAGCCAATGATCTTCTCCCCCTCCCCCAGGTCCGTCCATAGCTTCTTGGGGCGGCGGCCAACGTTTTGGGAAATAACGGCATTGGCAGCGGCGAGAATGTTCTGAGTCGAGCGGTAGTTCTGCTCCAGCAGGATCGTGGTGGCGTTGGGATAATCCCGCTCAAATTCCTCAATGTTTCGAATCGTCGCACCGCGGAAGGCATAAATGGACTGGTCCGAATCACCCACCACCGCAAGTTCCGGCGCCTGTGGCCCGTCCCCCACTAATGTGTGAATGAGCTCGTATTGTGCGTGGTTAGTGTCCTGATACTCGTCTACCAACACGTGGCGGAAACGCCTACGGTAGTACTCAAGCACCGGTGGGTGCTGCTTGAATAGCGCGACTACCTCCCCAATCAAATCGTCAAAATCCACCGCATTAGCGCCACGAAGGCGCCGTTGGTACTCCGCGTACACGGCCGCCACCGTCACCTCAAACGGATTCTTCGTCGTGGTGGCCTGCGCCCGTGCTTCTTCGGGGCCGATGAGCTCATTCTTGAGATTTGAGATCGCATTAGCCAGGAACCGCGGAGTGAACTTCTTCAGATCAAGGTTCATCTCTTTAGCGATCATGCCCAGCAGCCGCCGCGAATCATCACTGTCATAAATAGTGAAGTTGCTGTTCAACCCCGGCACCAGCTGTGCCTGTTGGCGGAGAATCCGCACGCACACGGAGTGAAACGTAGCCACCCACATACGCTCCGCTTGTGGCCCAATCAAACTCACCACACGGTCCCGCATCTCCGCGGCAGCTTTGTTGGTGAATGTGATGGCAAGGATCTCCCACGGAGCGACCGCCCGTTCCTGCAAAAGATAGGCAATACGCCGTGTCAGAACAGCGGTTTTGCCCGAACCCGCTCCGGCGACGATGAGCAGAGGTGTGCCAGAGTGTTCTACCGCAGCCTTCTGCTGCGGGTTAAGCCCCAAAGTTAAGTCAGTTCCCATGATGGATACCACCGTACTAGGCAGGTACGACACTGCCCTCCCTGCGCTAGTTCTGTTAA
>NZ_JRNG01000019.1:0-65918 GCF_000759055.1 Corynebacterium tuscaniense DNF00037
AAAGGATACTTAGTCAGGCTAATGCTCCATAGAAATGAGCCTCCTCGAAACCGGCATGTCGAGGAGGCCTTTCGGCGCAATTAGAGGTAGTCGTGCAACCAATCAGGCAAATTTGGATCATCCTTTGCCCATGATTCCACTTCTTTTTCTTCTGACTCCCAGACGCTCTCATCGCCATCGAAGTACTTGAAGCGGTTGCACTTGATCTTGTAGACGGTATCGCCATCAAACCGATATTCATTCCAGTAGTAATTTTGCTTGCCGTGACCTTTCCACTGGTTTGTTTTGTAAATGGTTTTCATGGGCGGTCCTCCAAGATCGATAACAGGGGCGGTCCTCAACGATTGTATCGGTGATATAACGCCACTGGGCCCGAATAGTCTATCGCCTGATCACTGATCTGTCGGTAGCCCCAACACGGTGGACAAACCGGCTGGTTTTGTTCTGGTTTTTCCAAGGTGCCGGTCGTGTTCTGGGGCGGACTTATTCGTCCGGGGCGAATTCGATTGAGTCGATGATCTTCTCAATCTCTTTATCGGACAATGTGGTGGCCGCGATCTCGAGGCCGGCGGCACCGTTCGCGCCAGCGGAAACGAAGACTCAGGCGACTTTAACGGTCTCGCCTTTGGAGCCGTTGGTTGTCCAGGTGGTCAATTTGGCTTCGTCGGCGTTTTTGATTTCGAGGTCGCGGGATGAGCCGAGTTCGAAGTCCGTACCGTGTGTGGTGCTGAACAGGGCGTTCGCCTCGAAGTAGCCCATGGTTGCAGTGGCGGTGGGGCCTTGCCCTTGGTTGGAGCTCATGCGGGCGATGTCCGTGGGTTCGTCTAGGTCATTGGCCCACGATGTGGTGAATCCATTCATGGTGGGCTTGAAGTTAGGGTTCTCTCTCCACCCCTCGGGTAGTTCGACGGAGATGCGGCCCTCTTGAGCGCGTTGTGTGCCTGTGCTTTCGGGTTCGGAGGACTCCTTCGAAGCATGGGTGCTACCTGGTTCGGCGAGGCTATCGGCATCGTCGGAAGCCCCGAGGGTGCATGAGCTCAGCAGGGCGGCGGAGGTGAAAAGAACGGTGATCTTGGCTGCAATGGAAGCTGGTTTCATGATTCTCTCCAGAGTTTCGCTTTGGCAACGAGGGTAATGGGGAATGTGAGCTGTGTCTCGTTATCTAAACGAGCGCACGGAAGGATGCAGCTAGGCTTTTGCTCATGAAACCTCACGCGATTCTTGGAACCTTGCTCGCCGGCGCGATAGGCATTCCAGTGCTGACGGTGCTGCTGAACTTTCTCATTACTGACCCTGAGTACTGGTCGGTGATGGACGCGCTTGTGATGGCGGTGGGCGCGATGTTGGCCACCGTGTGGGTTGGTTTCTTGGACTCGTACCTTTTCGTGGTCTCACGAAGGGAGCCGGTGGGGACAGGTGTTTTGGTTACGGCATTGGTGGGCAGTGCAATGCTGTTTATCGGGTTCGGTTCGACGGCGCTTGCTTCGTGGGAAGAAGTACAGGCGGGTCAGGCGCTGCCGATCATTAACCTCTTCATTTTCTTGATCCCGTTGGGGCTCATCGTTGTGGCCATTGCCTTCCTTATCGCTTTGACCAAGAAGGAACAGAGCTAGAGTCCCACCAGCACCAAGACTTGGACCAACACGTTGTTGCACATGTGCAGGATGAATCCAGCCCACAGTGAGCGGTGCCACCGGGTGACCAGGGCGAAGGAGACCCCAGCGAAGAACGTGTAGAGAATCGCAGCCGGTGCGATATGCGCGAGCCCAAACACGAGCGATGAGAGCAGCACGCTGGCGGCCGCGGGCATGAGACGGTCCAAGTAGCCCATGATGAGGCGGCGGAAGACAACTTCTTCCAGGAATGGGCCGATGAGCAGATACGTACCCAGTGTGAACAGAACGAGCGCGCTGCCCTCGCCGTATGTGTCTGACCGGCCTCCCGGGTCCATGCCAAGAAGCGTGCCGACGATCGACGTGCACACCGTCGCACCCACAATCGCTACGGGAACCTGCCACACCAGGTGCCATCCCCGTACGCCAAGCGGGCGGAACCCGAGGGGAATGCCACGGCGCTTGAGGTAGCTGACTAAAGCGATGGCGGGGATGACGAGCGCGAGCACGATCAGCACAGGCATGAGGACTCTGATGCTGCCGCCACCCACGTCCTTGAGTACCAACGCGGAACCGATGAGTAGAAGGTAGACGGCCAGCATCGCGGCGATGCCTACGAGCATGTCTTTGAGTTGCGGGCGAATGCTCAGGGGATCGGTTCGTGCAAGGTCTGTGGCGAGAGGTGTGCTCATTGTGCTGAGTGTAGTGTCCGCGGAGATTTGCTGTTCTCAGGAAACATGGAGAAAAAATTGATGGAACAAGCATCTGTTCATCATTGCTCTACATGGTTAATGCCCCATACTTAAAGGTGCGCGCGTGAGAAGCGCGGCACGGGAAAATGACAGCAGATCGGCCCGCATCCCTCCAAACGGAAGATGTGGGCCGATTTGTGTTGCGATCAACATTCTAAAGTTGGTCACGGGGGCGTAGCGGAGCTTAGTCCACCACGAACACGATCAGATCACGCGGGCCGTGGACGCCTTCGACACGGACGAGCTCGATATCAGAGGTGGCCGATGGCCCGGATATAAGCGTGGTGGGTAACTCCGGGTTAAGTTTGGCAAACATTTCTGGAACGCCGTAGACCACGGAGTCCATGGGCACGATGCACAGGTGACGGTCGGGGACCAGGCTTAGAGCGCGGCGGCCGCACTTGCCGGCACCGGCCTCAGATTGCAGGCAGATGGTGCCGGTCTGAGCAGACGTGACTACGGAGCTGGTGACAACGGCGTCCGCATCATTGAGCGTTCGCGGATCAACAGTGACGTCGTCGGGTTGGGCGTTGCCGTCGAAAGGCGCAAAGAGGGCGCTGTCCAAACCTTGGGCGTAGCGGACCTCGTGGGCGTTGTGTTCTTGAAGGACAGAAGCGATCGCCTCAGCAAGATCGGCAGAGCTGACCTCTTTGACGGTGGCTTTGTAGTCCACAAGGCGGCCCACGAGCATCTTGCGCAGCTCATCACGGTTGAGCGGTGACTCAGTGCGGTATTCGCGGATCGGCTCAACGCTGGTGGGGGAATGAGACAGCTGGTGGGCGTTGCGGATGCGGGTGAGGATCTCCTCTTTAGCGGTAGCCATTAGTTCTGCTCCTCCTTGTGTGAGGGGATGCCTTCGGCGCGGGCATTCGCAAGCAACTGCTGTGCTTGGTCGGAAGCGAACCACTGGCGGAAGGACTTCTTGGGTGGCACGGCCACGTCGCGGTAATTGGTCCAGGCGGAGACAGGTGGGGGCATTTTGTCGATGACACCGTTGAATCCGCCGAGCACTCGGCCCAGGGCGACCATGCGCACGGCCTTGTCCCAAAGCGCGCTGTGGCCCCACACCTGGGCAATGGTGGCAAACATGGCACCTTCCACCAGTGGGCGGTGGTTTTCCACCTTCTGGTGGCGCATCTCCAGCAGGACGTCAGTGATGGGGATTTTGACGGGGCAGACTTCATCGCAACGTCCACACAAAGAGGATGCGTAGGGCAGGGAAGCGGTGACGTCGTCGGCGGAGTCCATTCCGGCGAGTTGCGGGGTGAGGATCGCACCGATCGGGCCCGGGTAGACCGAACCATAAGCGTGGCCGCCGGCGCGCTCGTAGACCGGGCAGACGTTGAGGCAGGCGGAGCAGCGGATGCACTTGAGTGCTTCACGGCCGATCTCGTTGGACAGGGCAGCGGTGCGACCGTTGTCCACGAGCACAATGTGGAAGTCCTGTGGGCCGTCATTTTCAGTCACGCCGGACCAGATGGAGGTGTACGGGTTCATGCGCTCGCCTGTGGAGGATCGCGGGAGCAACTGCATAAACACCCCGAGATCCTCGTACTTGGGCAAGATCTTCTCAATACCCATGACAGTAATAAGAGTTTCTGGAAGCGTCAGACACATACGGCCATTGCCTTCGGATTCCACGATGGAGACGGAACCGGTCTCTGCGATACCGAAGTTGCAGCCGGAGATAGCCACCTTGGCCTTCATGAACTGCTCGCGCAGGAAGGTACGGGAAGCCTCCGCCAGATCAGCGGGTTCGGAGGTGAGATCCGCTGGCGCACCGGGCATGTTTGCGGTGAAGATATCGCGGATCTCGGCCCGGTTGCGGTGGATGGCGGGGACGACGATGTGGGAGGGAAAGTCATCACCAAGCTGCACGATAAGCTCCGCCAGGTCAGTCTCGCGGGCGTGGATGCCGTTGGCCTCCAGGACGTCATTAAGTGCGATCTCCTGGGTGGCCATGGACTTGATCTTCACAACATCGGTTTCACCGGTCTGCTTGATCAAGTCCGTGACAATCTGGGAGGCCTCTTTGGCGTCGCGTGCCCAGTGGACATGGCCGCCACGCTTGGTCACGTTCTCCTCGAACTGCTCGAGCAGCTCCGGCAAGCGGGCGAGGGTATCGCGCTTGATGGTGGAACCAGCCTCGCGCAATGCTTGCCAGTCGTCGAGTTCGTTCACAACACCCTGGCGCTTGAGACGAATCTGGGTGGTGGCGTAGTTGAGATTGTGGCGCTGAGTGGAGTTGTTCAGCTCCGTCTTGGCATTCTTGGGAAATTTGTCATGCTCGCGAAAATGCCCCAGATCACGCGGTGCGTGCGGTGGCATCGTGGGGGTGCCTAATCCGACCTTCACAGCATCTTCTCCTTCGTGTACGCAGCGGATTCTGGTGTCCAGGGGTGCTCGCGAGTGGATGCGAGGATCTCCGCGATGTGGATGGCGCGGATGCCGGTGTGCTGGCGCGACATAGCGCCACCAATATTCATCAGGCAGGAGGAGTCACCCGCGGTGACGTATTCCGCTTGCGTGTCCTTGATGTGGCGTACTTTGTCGGAAACCATCGCAGCCGATACATCGGAATTTTTCAGCGCAAAGGTGCCACCAAAACCGCAGCACTCTTCGACGTTTTCCAGATCGACCAGCTCCAGACCGTCGACGGCTTTCAACAGATCAGTTGGGCGGTCGCCGACTTTAATGAAGCGCCGGGAATGGCACGTGGAGTGGTACGTCACGCGGTGAGGGAAGAATGCCCCCACGTCCGTGGTGCCCATGACATCGACGATGAACTCTGAAAGATCAAGCGTCTTCTTCGTGGTTTTCTTCGTCCCATCCACGAGTGCAGGAGTGCCGTACCGCTCCGCGATACGCGTGTGCTGCTCGCGCACGGCACCCGTGCAGGAACCGGATGGGGTGACTACGTAATCAATGGAATCGTCCGCGAAAGCATCCACGTAGTTCTCAATGATCGGTACCGTTTCTCGCTGGTAACCGGTGTTGATGTGCATCTGCCCACAGCAGGTTTGCTCTGGCGGAAACACCACCTCACATCCAAGACGGGACAACACTAAAGCCGCTGCCTTGTGCGCATCAGGGAACAGCGCATCCCCGATGCACGTACTAAAAAGCGCTACACGCACCGCTGGCTCCTTTCTGGGTCGCTTCTGGCCAGCTGTTCCCAGCTGCGCCGAGACGGAATCAGGCAACCGTCCCATAAACGCGACGCTACTCCTCATCCCGCGCGGATGCGCGCAATGCGGACGGCCCCGCTTGGTATCGTGCCGGCAAGCTCCTTTAAACTTGGCCTCCATGACCCCAGCTGACCTTGCCACTACCGTTCGTACTGTCACCCTCGAAGCTCTCGACGGGCGTGACCTGCCGGATGGCGCCACTCCAGAATCGATCGTTCCCGCAACCGTGACCGTGGAACGTCCACGTAATCCGGAACACGGTGATTACGCCACGAACGTGGCTTTGCAGGTGGCTAAGAAGGCTGGCATGAATCCCCGTGAGCTCGCGCAATTGCTTGTTAGCGGCCTTGTGGACAACCCCGCTATCGACTCCGCCGAGATCGCTGGCCCGGGATTTATCAATCTGCGTCTGGGCGCTGCAGCCACCGGTGGCATCGTGACCAACATCCTGGAACAGGGGGAGCGCTTCGGTTCCTCTGAGCTGTACAGCGGTGAGAAGGTCAACCTTGAATTCGTCTCCGCGAACCCGACGGGACCCATCCATCTGGGTGGGACCCGCTGGGCAGCCGTTGGTGATTCGCTAGGTCGCGTGCTGGAATTTTCTGGTGCTGAGGTGACCCGCGAGTACTATTTCAACGATCACGGTGGCCAGATCGACCGCTTTGCACGTTCCCTCGTGGCAGCGGCCAAGGGTGAACCGACGCCTGAGGATGGCTACGGCGGGGAATATATTCAGGAGATTGCACAAGAGATCGTCGATAAGCATCCTGATGCTTTGGCAGGCGATGCTGACACTGTGCAGGAAACCTTCCGTGCTGAGGGTGTAGAGAAGATGTTTGAGCAGATCAAGTCCTCGCTGCACGAGTTTGGCACGGATTTTGATGTGTTCTTCCACGAGAACTCCCTGTTCGAGTCTGGTGCTGTAGAGCGCGCGATCCAGACCTTGAAAGACAACGGCAACCTCTACGAGTCTGACGGTGCGTGGTGGCTGCGTTCCACGGACTTTGGGGATGACAAGGACCGTGTGGTGATCAAGTCTGACGGCGATGCTGCATACATCGCTGGTGATATTGCCTATGTGGCAGACAAGTTTG
The DNA here is from genome assembly GCF_000759055.1 of Corynebacterium tuscaniense DNF00037. Taxonomy (NCBI): domain Bacteria; kingdom Bacillati; phylum Actinomycetota; class Actinomycetes; order Mycobacteriales; family Corynebacteriaceae; genus Corynebacterium; species Corynebacterium tuscaniense. The sequence goes on from NZ_JRNG01000019.1 coordinate 6,648, forward strand.
ACCGTGGGCACACGCTGGCGATTTACATGCTGGGTGCGGATCACCACGGCTACATCGCGCGTCTCCGCGCGGCGGCTCAGGCACTGGGCTACGACCCGGAGGCCGTGGAAGTACTCATCGGCCAGATGGTCAACCTCGTGCGCGACGGCAAGCCGGTGAAGATGTCCAAGCGTGCTGGCACGGTGATTACTCTCGACGATCTGGTGGATCTCATCGGCCGCGACGCGGCACGCTACTCGCTCGTGCGTTCCTCGGTGGACTCGACGCTGGACATTGACCTGGACCTGTGGGAGAAGCAGTCCAACGACAACCCGGTGTACTACGTGCAGTACGGGCACACCCGTCTGGCATCGATTCGGCGCAAGGCGGCGGAGGCCAATGTGTCCGCGGAAGGTGCGGATCTGGCGCTGCTGACCCATGAGAAGGAAGGCGACCTCATCCGTACCCTTGGCGAGTTCCCGGCTGTGGTGAAGGCTGCTGCTGAACTGCGTGAGCCACACCGCATCGCGCGGTACGCAGAGGAGCTGGCCAGTGTCTTCCACAAGTTCTACGATGCCTGCCAGATCCTGCCTAAGGTAGGTGAGAACCCGGAGCCGATTCACTCTGCACGCCTTGCTCTGGCAGCTGCATCGCGCCAGGTCCTTGCTAACGCCCTCGGGTTGCTTGGTATCACTGCACCCGAAAGGATGTAAGCCATGCTCGATCCCGTTTTGAACACCGCGAATCTTTCGCGCGATGACCTGCTGCGTATGCGCCACCAAGAGGCTGGCTGCTTCAATGACCTGCCCGCTCACGTGTGGCCGCGCAACGCCAAGCGCGAGGACGACGGCTCGGTGTCCATCGCGGGTGTCAAGCTTTCAGACATCGCTGCGGAATACGGCACGCCCGTGATGGTGGTGGACGAAGAGGACTTCCGCTCCCGCTGCCGCGACATGGCGCAGGCCTACCGAGAGCCGAAGAACGTCCATTATGCGTCGAAGGCGTTTTTGACCACGCGCATTGCTCGCTGGGTGGAGGAGGAAGGTCTCTCCCTCGACGTGGCTAGTGAGAATGAGCTTCTTATCGCCCTGGCTGCGGACTTCCCGGCGGAGCGCATCACCGTGCACGGGAACAACAAGTCTGAGTCCTTCCTGCGTACCTGCGTTACCCGAGGCGTGGGGCACGTGGTGGTGGATTCCCACCAGGAACTGGACAACTTAGACCGCATCGCCGGTGAGGAGGGTGCCACCCAGGACGTATTCATCCGTGTGAAGCCCGGTGTGGAGGCGCATACGCACGAATTCATTGCTACGAGCCATGAGGACCAGAAGTTCGGTTTGTCCCTCGTATCTGGTTCTGCTTTCCGCGCTGTCCAGACGGCCCACCATGCGAAGAACCTGGCGCTCACTGGCCTGCACTGCCACGTGGGCTCCCAGGTTTTCGACGCGGAGGGCTTCAAATTGGCCGCATCCCGCGTGCTGGGCCTGTACGCCAAGATCTACCGTGAGCTGGGCCTGCAGCTGGACTACCTGGACCTCGGTGGCGGCTACGGCATCGCATATACCGTGGACGAGCAGCCGCTTGACGTTTCCGCTGTGGCACAGGATTTGTTGCGTGCCGTTGATGAGGCAGCAGGGGAGTTGGGTATCACTCCGCCAACCGTCATCGTGGAGCCTGGCCGCGCGATTGCCGGCCCAGCCGCTGTCACCGTGTACTCGGTGGGCACCGTCAAGGATGTCCATGTGACAGATGACGCTACCCGCCGTTACATCGCTGTGGATGGTGGGATGAGCGATAATATTCGTACCGCTTTGTATGGCGCGGAGTATGACGCGCGAGTGGTCAACCGCCTCACTGAGGGTGTTCCGCATCCGACGCGCCTGGTTGGCTCCCACTGCGAATCCGGCGACATCTTGATCAATAATGCCCTCTGGCCAGACGATATTGTGCCGGGGGATCTCATCGCCCTGGCAGCGACCGGTGCCTACTGCTACTCCATGGCGTCCAACTACAACTGCTTTGGCCGTCCCGCTGTGGTCAGTGTGAAGGAAGGCACTGTAACACCCATGGTGCGCCGAGAGACAGTGGAAGACATACTCGCTAGGGAATCTTTGTAGAATCGTAGGGCATTGCTGTCCACCCGTCCATCGTTTCAACGACACAGGAGAACCATGACTGCGCTGAGCGCCGAAGGCAGGAACGGAAATTACCCAGGCAAAGGCATTGGGCAACCAGTTGGCGTTGCTCTGCTCGGCATGGGAACCGTGGGTACAGAGGTCTTGCGTCTGATTAATGATTTCTCCTCAAACCTGGAGAACCGCATCGGCGGCCCGATTGCTGTCCGTGGCGTGGCAGTGTCTGACCTGAGCAAGAAACGCCCCGTGCTGGACAACTTCCCGGACATTGCGGTCACGGACAATGCTCGCGAGCTCATTGACCGTGACGACGTTGATGTGGTGGTTGAGGTCATCGGCGGTATTGATTACCCGCGTGAGTTAGTCCTCGCCGCGCTCAAGGCAGGCAAGTCCGTGGTGACGGCGAACAAGGCTCTCATCGCCGCGCATGCGGATGAGCTTTCGGACGCCGCTAATGAGGCTGGCGTTGACCTCTATTACGAGGCAGCCGTTGCCGCCGCGATCCCCGTCGTGGGTATGCTGCGCCGCTCCCTGGCCGGTGACCAGGTGCAACGCATCTCCGGCATTGTCAACGGTACGACCAACTTCATCCTTGACGCCATGGCTTCCACCGGTATGGGCTACGACGAGGCTCTAGCTGAAGCAACGCGCCTGGGCTACGCAGAAGCTGATCCGACCGCGGATGTGGAGGGCCACGATGCTGCATCCAAGGCCGCGATTTTGGCTTCCATGGGCTTCCACACTCGCGTGACCTACGACGATGTGCACGCCGAGGGCATCACCAACATCACCGCCGAGGACATCGAGGCAGCAAAGGCCGCCGGCTTCACCATCAAGCTGCTCGCTATTTGCGAGAGGCTTGTTGACGACGCAGGGGTCACCTCCGTCTCCGCCCGCGTCCACCCGACGCTGGTGCCGAATGAGCATCCGCTTGCAACCGTCGACAAGTCTTACAACGCTGTCTTCGTGGAAGCGGAAGCCGCTGGCCGCCTGATGTTCTACGGTAATGGCGCTGGTGGCGCTCCGACCGCATCCGCTGTGCTCGGCGACCTGGTGGGAGCAGCCCGCAACAAGATCCACGGCGGCCGCGCACCGGCTGAGAACCCGTACGCGAACTACCCGGTGGCTGATTTCGGTGATGTGCCCACGCGTTACCACATCGACATGTCTGTGGCGGACCGCCCGGGCGTGCTCGCGGAGATCTCTCGCCGCTTTGCTGCACAGAACATCTCCATCTCCGCTGTGCGCCAGGAGGAATCTGGCGATGATTCCCGCCTCATCGTGGTCACCCACTCCTCGCTGGAGCGCAAGCTCGCCGGGATCGTGGATGAACTGCGTGAGATTGACGAGGTCAAGGCGATCAACTCTGTGATCCGCCTCGACGCCTAAGTCACGTCAACCGGAAGGACTTTTCGTGAGCATTGATCTTGAAGTGGGCCTGCGCGCCCGCGTGACGGTGCCGGGCAGTACCGCCAACTTGGGCCCCGGTTTTGACACCCTTGGTCTCGCCGTGGGCATCTACGACACCGTGGAAGTAGAAGTCACGGACTCCGGCCTCGAAGTGGAGATCTTCGGTGAGGGCGCCAATGAACTTCCACGCGATTCCTCCCACCTCGTGGTCAAGGCGATCAACTCAGCCCTGCATGCCGCCGATGCTCACGCACCGGGATTGAAAGTGACGTGCACCAACAACATCCCGCAGTCCCGTGGCTTGGGGTCTTCCGCCTCCGCCGCTGTTGCCGGTGTCATCGCCGGCAATACCCTCGCCGGGAGCCCATTGAGCACCGATGACGTGATTCAGCTCAGTTCCGCATTTGAGGGCCACCCGGATAACGCTGCCGCCAGCGTCGTTGGTGGGGCAGTGGTGTCCTGGACGGACATCCCCGTCGATGGTGTGTCCCAGCCGGTTTACCGCGCTGTGCCCCTGACCGTGCACCCGGACATCAAGGCCACTGCTCTGGTGCCTGACTTCCATGCGTCCACGAACGCCGTGCGCAAGGTCTTGCCTTCGCATGTGACGCATACGGATGCGCGCTTTAACGTCTCCCGCACCGCCGTGATGACAGTGGCGATCCAGACCCACCCGGAATTCCTCTGGGAGGGCACCCGCGACCGCCTGCACCAGCCATATCGCGCTGACGTTCTGCCCGTCACCGCTGAGTGGGTCAACCGCCTGCGCAACCGTGGCTACGCCGCGTTCTTGTCCGGCGCCGGCCCCACCGCGATGGTGCTATCCACTGAGCCGATCGAGCCGAAGATCCTCGAGTCTGCGCGTGAGGACGGCCTGCGTGTCCTCGAGCTGGACATCGCTGGTCCCGCGACGACGGAACTGCTGCGCGCTTAAGTTTTCCTGGCGACTTCTGCCCTCGCACTGCGAGGTGCCCCTTGTTCCTTTAATGTGGAAAGTGATTTTGGACACATCACAATGAAGGAACGGGAAGATGAAAACGTTTTCTATCCCGGCACGAATGAGAGCTGCTTGTGCTCTTGTTCTGGCAGCAGTTTTTAGCGTGGCGTGGGCACCGGTGGTGTTCGGCCAGGATGAGGCAGCGGACAGCAAGGCAATGTTGATTCTGGATGCTTCTTCGTCCATGCTGGCGGAGGATGCGGACGGTTCGCGTATCGACGCGGCGAAGCAGGCCGCCAATGACTTGGTTGAATCACTTCCAGCGACCGCAAATATGGGGTTGATGGTCTACGGTGCCAACGAATCGGATGCGCCGGATAACCGCGATGCGGGCTGTAAGGATATTGAGACGCTTGTGCCTGTGGGCAAGGTGGACAAAGGCAAGTTCACCAAAGCGATCAATGGCCTGACCCCGAAGGGCTACACCCCGATGGGCAATTCACTGCGTGCTGCGGCGAAGGAACTGGGGGATGAGGGACAGCGGTCCATCATCTTGGTGTCTGACGGTATTGATAGTTGCGCCCCGCCACCAGTGTGTGAGGTGGCTAAGGAGCTTGCTGCTGATGGCGTTGACTTGGCTATTCATACCGTTGGCTTCAAGGTGGATGATGCTGCACGTGAGGAGCTGCAGTGCATTGCAGAAGCCGGCAACGGTGAGTTCCATGAGGCTGATGATGCTGGCTCCCTAGCTGAAACCCTGAAGTTCCTGTCCCAGCGTGATGTGGGCAAGTACAAGCTCAAGGGCACGAGGTTTGAGTTCGCCGACAACCCTGAGGACGCCAAGTGGTTGGGTGAGGGCCAGTACCAGACCAAGGTGAAGCCAGACACGAACACTAAGAAGGACCGCTATTTCCGTGTGTCTGTTCCGGAAAAGCACAACGCTCTGATCAGTATCACACCGGTGTGGCAATCCAATGGCAATGTTCGCCACGCTGACCTGTTCCTGGACACGAGCGACATTACAAATGAAGTGGATTCGTCTTGTGGTGACGTGTCAAAGACATTAGGAAATAGCTCGATCTTTGGAAACGCGATGTTCGGCATTGACCCCTACGAGATCGCGCTTCGCCGTGATGGCCAGGACGACAACTGTGATATGAGTACATGGCTCATCGGCATGCAGGTGTACCAAACCGGGGAAGAGATCACTGAGGACGTCAACCTCGAAGTGAATGTCTTTTACGAGCCGATTCCAGAAGCAGGTCAAGCAGAGAAGTGGAAGAACCAGAAGATCTCCTCGCAGAGCAAATTCAGTGGTGATATTTCGATCACGAATTCGCAGGAGATCACCGGTGGTTCGGGTTTCAATGACGCGGTGGAAATTACGGAAGGTTCCTATTCCGACAAGATTGTTCCGGGTGAATTCCGTTTCTACAAGATCCCCGTCTCTTGGGGTCAGCGTCCTGTGATCAAGTTGAAGACTCCAGAATCAGAAACCTCAGACCACGATGGCATTGGGTTTGGTTTCCACGATCCTTTGCGTAGTGAGGCAGGGAGTGGAAGCGTGAGTATGACTGGGCAAAAGGCTGATGAGTCTGATCCGGTAATGCCGTCCGATGTTGCATGGTTCGCGCCTAAGAGTCCACCGCAAGGTTATTACTTCGCGTGGGTTGGTATGGGCTCGAAAGGCGGGAGCCAGATCACCGGTGTGGAGCAGCCCTACGAGTTCGCAGTAGCCCTTGACGGCGAACCAGGTGATGGTGGTCCGGATTGGCAGCCCACTTATGAGGATGGGCCGGAACCATCGGATACGCCAATTCAATTTGACAGTGCGAATGTGCCGAAAGAAACCTCGAAGGAAGATTCCGCGGAGGATGCGCAAGTGGCCGAGGATTCATCCTCGGCAGGTTGGGTGGTGCCAGCCATGATCGGTGCGGGCATCCTCTTGGTTGTGCTGCTCGGCGTGCTGCTGTTCCTGCTGAATAGGAACAAGAAGAACCAGATGCCACGCCGCTAACGGCAGCGGTGATGTTTATCTAATCCTCGTCCGCGTCCGGGTCGAGGACCGGAATGGTGTCCTCGCCGGCGTCGTCTGCGTCCGCTGCTTCGGCTGCGGGCGCGGTTTCATTGTCTGGGCGGGTACCGGGACCGGGGAGGGCGATGATGTCGAATTCATCTTTGGCCAGATGCTCGCGCAGGTCGATCTTGTCAAACTTGCCCACAGAGGTTTTGTCGATGGAGGAGACAAACGTCCAGTACTCCGGCGCCATCCAGGTGGGCAGCTCCTGCTGAAGGTCTGAGCGGAGCTTCTTAGCCAGCTCGATGGATGGTGGCACATCGGCGTGCAACACGGTGACAGCGAGGGGGCGTTCGCCCCACTTCTTGTCGGGGTAGCCGATGACGGCGCACTCAACCACCTCGTCGGCCTCCATGATGAGGTTTTCCAGCTGGGCGGAGTAGATCCACTCGCCGCCAGAACGGATGACGTCGCGGGAGCGGTCATACAACGTCATAAACCCGTCGGAGGTCACCGTGCCCACATCACCAGTGCGGAGCCAGCCGTCGGCGGTGAAGAACTCATCGTCTTCTGTGACTTCCTTGCCGCGGAACACCGAGGCGTACTCCTGAGTTTCAGCATTTGTGGGGTGGTAGTAGGAGCCGGCAACCATGTTGCCGCGAACCTGGATCTCACCATCACTCCGGTCAGAGCCGGAGACGATCTGCCCGTCATTGACCACGCGGTAATCCAACCAGGGAGCAAAACGGCCCTGGGACACGCGGTAAGCCCAGCGGCGCTCGCCGCCGGCACCTGAAGGTGGGCGGGCAACGGTGCCCACGGTGGACGTTTCTGTCATGCCCCAGACGTGCACTACGTCCACACCGTAGCGTTCCTCCCACACTTTGATGAGGGCTGGTGGGGCAGGGGAGCCGCCCACGTAAATCTCCGTGAGCGACATGCGCTCGGGTGGATTGTGCAGGTAGTAGACCATGAGCTGAATCCACAAGGTAGGCACACCGTGGGCCACGCGCGGGTGAGTGCCGGCGATGAGCTTGGCCAAAGTGGGTGCAGACACATCGGAATCCGGCAAGACCAGCGGGGTGCCCGCCAAAAAGGCGGTGAACGGCACACCCCAGCTGAGCACGTGATAGATCGGGATGCAGCACAAGAAGGACTCACCGTGAGTAATGGCCAGGGAGTCAGTTGCCCTCAAGCTCATAGCAGTCAGCCAGACAGAGCGGTGGGAGTAGGCCACGCCTTTGGGGGCGCCCGTCGTAGCTGTCGAATAGCAGATTGCCGCCGCAGTGTTTTCTGGCAGTTCGGGCCAATCGTAGAGGGTGGAACGGCCGTCGAGAAGCGCTTCGTAGCTCCGTACAGACACTGAATCCGGCAGCTCCTCCGCAAGCGGTGCGACTGGTTTTGTCCCGGTGAAACAGACCACCCGTACCTTCGGGCACTTCGGCAGAATACGCGCGAGCTTCGGTGTGAGGCGCGGATCCGCAACCAGAACCTCCATCTCGGAGTGGTTGATGATGTAGGTGATCTGGTCCTCCAGTAGCTGCATATTCAGCGGGACGAAAACCGACCCTTTCGCGGCGACGGAGAACATCACTTCCAAATGCTCCGCACAGTTATACATGAGCGAACCCACGCGCTGATCAGCATTAATGCCTAGAGTGTCGTTCAAAGCATGAGCAAACGCGGCGGCGCGGGACCCGATAGCCCCAAAAGTGGTTTCCTCCGCGGTGCCCGTGCGCCACGTGGTCACCTTCGTAGTGGAGTGCACTGTGGAGCCATAACTTAAAATTCGGCCGACGGAAAAAGGCACTTCCTGCATGGTGGCGAGCATGCCCACAACTCTAGCGTGACCTTTTTGCGCGGGGCATTCCACCGCACCGTGGTTTCGTGGTCTACAATGTGCCATTAGATCGCGACCGTGGTGGATCTACACACGGTCAGGGGCGTTTTCCGATTTGTCTGCGCCGCGCCGCATCCACCAAACTTTTTAAAACCGTACCGTGTTCATTCACGGCGATGCGTTTGTGCGAGTCCGATCTAACGTGCATCACCTTCTTTGACGCTGGGCCGTCGCGCTAGGCGTTGTCCACGATCAGTCGGGAGGGTAGGGGACGTTCACGCCGCGCGAAAATACACGCGACGGACGACATGATGAAAGGACATCCGTGACCGATACGGGTAATGCCGCGAGCCAAGACCTCGCATCGCTGAAGCTGCCAGAGCTGCGCAAGATCGCAGCCGAAAAAGGCCTTAGGGGGACCTCAGCCCTGCGCAAAGGTGAACTGATTCAGGCCATCACCACCGGCTCTGTGCCACAGCGTGCACGTCAGCGCGCCAGTGAGCAGGCCGCCGCTGAGAACACGCCGGCCAAGGACAGCCACGCGAAGAAATCTCAGGACCAGACTGAGCAGCCAGATCAGAAGGATCAAAAGGATCAGGTCCAGGAGAAGGACGACCAGCGCTATGAGTCACGCTCCGCTGCCCGCCGCGCCCGCCGTAATCGCGCGAAGCATGCAGAGCAGGAGCAAGGAGACAACTCCGAGAGCTTTTCGCGTAACGACGATCGCTCGGACCGCGACGACCGCGAAAACAACGACGACCATGGTGATCATCGCGAAGGCCGTGACAACCGTGATAACCGTGGTGGTCGGAATAATCGTGACAACCGTGACAACCGCGATGGTGACGGCAATGGTCGCCGGGGCCGCCGAGGACGCCGTAACCGCCGCAACCGTGACAACCACAGCGGTGGCAACAACAACCACAACAATGGCCAGGACTTTGATCCGGAGGATCTGCAGGAAGTCGCCGGCATCGTGGACATCGTGGATAACAATGCAGCGTTTGTTCGCACCACCGGTTACCGGGCTAATCAGGCCGACGTGTTTATCAATAACAACCTGGTGCGCCGCTGTGGCCTGCGCGCCGGTGACGCGGTGATTGGTCAGGTTCGTGCAAACGGCCAGGGCCACTCCCACGGAAACGGCCGTAACCGCCAGCGCTACAACCAGCTGGTGCGTGTGGATTCCATTAACGGAATGACCGTGGAGGAGGCGAAGCAGCGCCCCGAATTCCACAAGCTCACACCGCTGTACCCAAACCAGCGCCTGCGTTTGGAAACGGAACCGAACATCCTGACTACGCGCGTGATCGACTTGGTCATGCCGATTGGTAAGGGCCAGCGTGCGCTCATCGTTTCCCCGCCGAAGGCTGGTAAGACCACGATTCTGCAAAATATTGCTAATGCGATTGCGCAGAATAACCCGGAGTGCTATCTCATGGTTGTGCTTGTGGATGAGCGCCCGGAGGAAGTCACCGACATGCAGCGCTCTGTCAAGGGTGAGGTCATTGCTTCTACCTTCGACCGCCCGCCGAGCGAGCACACCGCCGTTGCGGAGCTGGCTATTGAGCGTGCGAAGCGTTTGGTGGAGATGGGGCAGGACGTTGTGGTTCTGTTGGATTCCATCACCCGCCTGGGGCGTGCATACAACAACTCCTCGCCCGCATCCGGCCGCATCCTGTCCGGCGGTGTGGACTCCAATGCGCTGTACCCGCCGAAGCGTTTCTTGGGTGCAGCCCGCAACATCGAGGACGGCGGCTCGCTGACCATCATCGCTACGGCCATGGTGGAGACCGGTTCCGCTGGTGACACCGTGATCTTCGAGGAGTTCAAGGGCACCGGTAACGCTGAGCTCAAGCTCGACCGCAAGATCGCTGAGCGTCGCGTGTTCCCAGCCGTGGACGTTAACCCGTCCGGCACCCGCAAGGATGAGTTGCTGCTCGCCCCGGAGGAGGCTCGCGTTATGCACAAGCTGCGCCGCATCCTCTCTGCGCTGGACCCACAGGCCGCGATTGATCTGCTGATCAAACAGTTGAAGAAGACCAAGAACAACGGTGAGTTCCTCGTTGGTGTTGCGCAGTCTGCGCCCATGGCCGCTGATGTGGACACGGAGGAGTACCAGTAAATGGCCGGATCACACGTATCACTCGTTGATGACTATGTGTCTGAGTATCAGGGCATCCAAGCCCAGATGTCGGACCCAGAGGTTGTCGGCGACCAAGACTTGTTCCGCAAGCTGTCTAAGCGTTATGCGCAGCTGCAGCCGATTATCAACGTGAACAATGAGCTCAACCAGGCCCGCGAGGACCATGAGGCCGCTGAGGAAATGGCCTCTGAGGACAAGGAGTTCGCCGAGGAGGCTACCCGCCTTGAAGGTGAGATTGTCCGCCTGGAGGAGGAGTTGGCGGATCTGCTTGCTCCACGCGATGAGCATGATCCGGATGACGTGATCATGGAGATCAAAGCTGGCGCCGGTGGGGAAGAGGCAGCACTGTTCGCAGCTGACCTTGCCCGCATGTACCAGAAGTATGCCGAGAAGCACGGCTTGAGCTGGGATGTCCTGGATGTCGCCGAATCTGATCTCGGTGGGGTGAAAGACATGACGGTGTCTGTGTCCATGAAGAATCCTTCGCGCGATGGCGCGTGGTCCATGCTGAAGTTCGAAGGTGGCGTGCACCGAGTGCAGCGCATCCCCGTGACGGAATCTCAGGGCCGCATTCAAACGTCTGCAGCTGGCGTCTATGTCTTCCCGGAGACCGAAGAGGTCGGTGATGTTCAGATCGATGAGAAGGATCTTCGCGTCGATGTTTACCGTTCCTCCGGTAAGGGTGGCCAGGGCGTGAACACGACGGACTCCGCTGTGCGTATTACCCACCTGCCCACGGGCATTGTGGTGACCTGTCAAAAGGAGCGTTCGCAGATTCAAAACCGTGCGCGCGCGATGCAGGTTCTGCAGGCTCGCCTCGAACAGATCGAGCGTGAGAAGGCCGAGGCGGAAGCAGCTGAAGGTCGTGCTTCGCAGGTGCGCAACATGGACCGTTCGGAGCGCATCCGTACCTACAATTGGCCCGAGAACCGCATCTCGGATCACCGCATTGGTTTTAAAGCCAACAACCTTGACTCCGTGCTCGATGGCAACATGGATGACCTGATCACAGCTCTGCAGACGCATGAGCGCCAGGAGCGACTCGAGGCGGAGCACTAATCCTGTGCGCTGGAACTCACCCGAGCTCGCATCGCTTATCGACGATGCCCGGCGCCGCTTCATCCACTCCGGCATCGCCTCCCCCGACGTTGACGCGACCTTGATTGCCGCAGCGCTTTTGGGGGAGTCCTCCCATTTGGCCTTGCGTTTTTATTCCCCGGACCAGATTCCAGATTCCTTCCCGGCTGAGTTTTACGAAGCCGTGGAACGACGTGAGAAGCGTGAGCCACTGCAGCACATCGTAGGTTCTGCACCCTTTGGCATCTTGGACCTCACCGTTGGCCCTGGGGTGTTCATTCCGCGCCCGGAAACGGAAGTGCTCGCCGAATGGGCGGTGACGGAGTTTGAGAAGCTCAGGGTGACCGACGAGAACCAGGCGTTTGAATCCATCATCGTGGATTTGGGTACGGGTTCTGGTGCGTTGGCTATCTACATTGACCAGCGTGTGCAGGCCGATGAGGTGATCGGCGTAGATCTTTCCCCTGTCGCCGTCGCTGCTGCGCAAAAGAATGCAAACGAGCATGGCGCTGCTGTGCGCATCATCGAGGGCGATATGACGGATCCGGACCTGCTGAGCGAGTACTCCGGGCGCGTGGCCATGGTCGTGTCCAACCCACCTTATGTGCCTTATGTCCCTCCGGAGGAGGGCTTGCTTCCTGCGGAGATTTACCATGATCCGGAGACCGCGGTGTTCTCTGGCGCAGACGGTATGGATGCGATTCGCGGCCTCATTCCGGTTGCGGCACGTCTGCTCATGCCTGGTGGGTTGCTAGGGATTGAGCATGATGATTCGACGGCGGCGGTGACGCGGGAACTCGTCGTAAAGCAGGGCTGCTTTGAACACGTCCGCAACGTGAAAGACCTCACTGGACGGGACAGGTTTGTCACTGCGAGTAAGGTACAACCCTAAAAGGAGGAACACCGCCGATGCCGAGCAGAGTGTATGACTGCCTGGACCCACAGGGCCGCAAGGAAGGGATTGAAGCCGCAGCAACCGCCGTTAAGGCTGGTCAATGCGTGGTGATGCCCACCGATACCGTGTATGGAATTGGCGCGGACGCATTCAACCCGGATGCTTGCGCCAAGTTGCTAGCCACGAAGCGCCGTGGCCCTGATATGCCGATTCCCGTTCTCGTTGGTTCTTGGACGACGATTCAGGGTTTGGTGCGTGAGTTCACGGACACCGCGAAAACACTCGTCGAGGCGTTTTGGCCTGGTGGCCTGTCCATCGTCGTGCCGGAAGCGCCGTCGTTGCCATGGAACTTGGGCGACACCCGCGGCACCGTCCTTCTACGCATGCCGCTTCAGCCGGTTGCTATCGAGCTGCTGCGTGAAGTCGGCCCGATGGCTGTGTCGAGCGCAAACATCTCCGGCCAACCACCCGCTGTCACCGCAGTGGGTGCGCGCAATCAGTTCGGTGAAGCCGTGCAAACCTACCTTGATGGCGGCCAAGCCGAGGTGGGGGAGCCCTCCACCATCATTGACATCTCCGGGCCACGACCGGTGATTTTGCGTGAAGGCGCCATTTCCCCGCAGCGCATCAGTGAAGTGCTGGGTGTTGACCCGGAGGATCTGCGGCGGAAGGACCGCTAACCCATGACGGGAACCGGCGTCCCCCTGCGCGAGCTGGGTTTGGTCATTCTGGTTGCGGCCGTGATCACTTACCTAACTACCGGCCCCGTGCGCTCGTACCTCGTGCGCACCGGCCGGGTTGCAGAGATCCGCGCGCGCGACGTACACACGCAACCCACCCCCAGTATGGGTGGCGTGGCTATGTTCACTGGCTTTTTGTCAGCCGTCTTTCTGGCGATGCAGCTGCCCGCGCTCACCCGCGGATTCGCGCCCGTCACGCCGGAAATGACTGCGGTGGTCGTGGGGGCTTTTCTCATCGTCGTCGTGGGTATTATTGACGACCTCTATGAGCTCGGCGCCCTGGCCAAATTCGCCGGGCAGGTTTTAGCAGCCCTCACCGTCTCCGTGATGGGCCTGTCCTACAACATCATCTTTTTGCCTATCGACGGCGGCACTACCCTCATCCTCGACCGCACCCAAGGCATCATTCTGTCTACGCTCATCACAGTGACCTTGGTGAATGCTTTCAACTTTGTCGACGGCATAGACGGGCTCTGCGCCGGCCTCGGACTCATCGCCGGTGGCGCGATCTTGCTGTTCTCCCTGACGTTGCTGCATGACCAAGGTGGGGCAGTGTCCGCGTACCCGCCAGCCATCATCTGCGCGGGCATGGTGGGCATGTGCGCCGGTATCCTGCCGCACAACTTTGAACCGGCCCGAATATTCATGGGTGATACCGGCGCCATGCTCATTGGCTTGCTGTTGTCCGCTGCCTCCATCTCGGCTTCCGGCAAGATCAACATGGCCCTCTACGGTACTGCCGACTTTGTGGCGTTGATCAGCCCCTTCATTGTCGTCATGGCGGCTATTGCACTGCCAGTGGCTGATCTCGTCATGGCGGTGGTCCGTCGTGTATCCAAAGGTAAGAGCCCATTTTCCGCTGACCGTCAGCACATTCACCACCGGCTGCTCGCGCTCGGGCATACTCACCGTCGAACCGTCCTCGTGTTGTACATGTGGGTCTCTGCCATCGGCTTTGGCACCGTGAGTTTCTCCATCGTCCCTGCTCGCTACGCTGTGTTGTTGCTCATGGTGGCGGTTCTGCTCGCAGCAGCAGCCACGGCCGTTCCGGTAATTCAGGGCAAGATCGGTCCCGTCAGCACAAATGAGTAGAATCTGTGCCCGTGACTTCCGCAACCACCCCCACATCCGAACCCGCCGAGTTTGATGACCCTCAGGCCCCCCTCAAGCGAGCCCTTAAACTCGGTGGTTGGGCACTTGTGTTGCTCACCATTGTCTCCCTGGCTATCTGGGGAGGAATGCGCGACCTCCCCGGTATCTGGGGTGTTCTTATTGGTGCCGCAATCGGTGGAGGATTCGTCCTACTTACCGTGATTTCGGTGTTGGCCACAGCGAATACGTCGCCAAGCGCCACGATGGCTGTTGTGCTTGGGAGCTGGATGCTCAAGCTCATCGTTTTGATCGTGGTGCTTTTTGTGCTGCGCGGCATGGACTTCTACGACACTGCCGCGTTAGGTGTCACGGTGATCCTCGCGCTCATCGTGGTTTTGGGGTCCGAAGTGTGGGGGATAATGACCACGCGGGCCACCTACGTGGGGTAGGGGGCACGCCCCATCTACTATCCCCCTGTTTGAGTCCTGTGACTGAGCTAACAAACCCCTATAACCTGCCTTAACAGGCAACAATGAGAGGATGCCCACTTTCGGGTGCGACAAGCTCCCCCCAACATGCCCGATTATGTCGAACGACTGATAGGCTAATCGCGGGTTAGAAGGAGAGAGCTACACCTTTTGGGGTTATCCGCCCGCTTCTTCTAGATCATCCCCTGCACCGCGGTAGCTGATGTGCGACGGAGTCCGCCGCGGAAGGCAGATTTTGAAGACGTCCATCGCACCGCACATGAAAACTGTGCGGCCCGAGAACGGGAGAGAACGCTGAGCGTTGTAACTTTGGCCATGAAGGGTAGCTTCCACGCACCCGAACTGGACCCAGAATTTTTCCCGGGGCAATACTACGGCCAAATGCTGGGGGAGGACTTCCTCGGCGGTTGGTTCGCGCTGGACCGCATCATGATCGTGCGTCTCATCATGGCGCTCATCCTTGTGGTTCTTTTTGCAATCGCCTTCCGGAACCCCAAGTTGGTTCCTTCCGGCCTGCAAAACCTTGGTGAGGTCGCAGTGGACTTCGTCCGCCTGCACATCGCTGAGGACATCTTGGGCAAGAAGGAGGGTCGTCGATTCCTTCCGGTTATCGCCACGATCTTCTTCACAGTGCTCTTCATGAACGTGGCCACGATCATTCCGGGCCTGAACATTTCGCCTAGCTCCCGTATCGGTCTTCCGATCGTGCTGGCAGTGGTCGGGTACTTCACCATGATCTATGCGGGCGCTGCCCGTCACGGCTTCGGCAAATACGTGAAGCACTCACTCGTGATTCCTAACTTGCCTCCGGCGCTCCACCTCCTGGTGGTGCCGATCGAGTTTTTCTCGACATTCATTTTGCGACCGGTCACCCTGGCTCTTCGTCTTATGGCGAACTTCCTGGCTGGCCACATCATTCTCGTCCTGCTGTACTCTGCCACGAACTTCTTCTTCTGGCAGCTGAACGCCTGGACGGCACTGAGTGGCATGACCCTCATCGCAGCGATCCTGTTCACCCTGTACGAGTTGATTGTTATCTTCCTGCAGGCGTACATCTTCGCCCTCCTGGTCGCGGTGTACATCGAGCTGTCGTTGCACGCAGATTCGCACTAGTCAGGCGCGAACTGACTGACACTGGCCAACTGAATAACCCCACATACACTTCGTCACCGCTCGGGCCTTGACCTCAAGGGCCGGGCACCAAGAAAGGGAACGACTTTCCATGAACGAGATCATCCTCGCCCAGGCAGCAGAAGCTACCAAGTACACCGGCCTCGGCACCATCGGCTACGGCATCGCAACCATCGGCCCGGGCCTCGGCATCGGCATCCTCGTCGGCAAGACCGTCGAGGGCATGGCACGTCAGCCGGAGATGGCTGGCCAGCTGCGTACCACCATGTTCCTGGGTATCGCCTTCGTCGAGGCACTGGCCCTCATCGGCCTGGTCGCCGGCTTCCTGTTCTAAAGAAACTCCTTAACCCAGAAGTTTCATAAAACCATTTAGATCAGGAGCACCGCATGACGAACGTCATCTACCTACTTGCAGCCGAGGGGGCAGAGCAGTTGCCGCTTGAGGGCGGAAACTCCATCCTGCTGCCGAAGGCTTACGACATCGTCTGGTCTCTCGTCGTCTTCCTCGTCATCTTCCTGCTCTTCTGGAAGTTTGTGCTTCCGAAGTTCCAGGAGGTGCTCGCGGAGCGCGAAGACAAGATCAAGGGCGGTATCGAGCGGGCTGAGACCGCACAAGCACAGGCCAAGGCTGCTCTGGAAAAGAACAACGCTCAACTCGCTGAGGCACGCGCCGAAGCTGCTGAGATCCGCGAAGCTGCCCGTCAAAAAGGCAAGGAAATCGAAGCAGAGGCTCGCGTCAAGGCTGAAGAAGAGTCCCGTCGCATTGTCGAATCCGGTGAGAAGCAGCTGCTGGCCTCGCGTGAGCAGGTCGTCGCAGAGCTTCGCAATGAGCTGGGCCAGAACTCCATCAACCTCGCTGAGGAACTCCTCGGCGCTGAGTTGTCGGATTCCACCCGCCGCTCCAACACCATCGACAACTTCCTGAGCCAGCTGGACACCGTGTCCGCACGCTCGGCCACCCGGAAGTGAGGGCGTCGATGAGAGCAGCGAGCCGCGAAGCACTGTCGAATGTTGCGCAGAAGCTGGACGCGTTCATCCGCGACACCGACAGCGCTGACACCGTTTCCGTAGCAGCCCAGATCGGCACCGAGCTGTTCCTTGTCGTGGACCAGCTTGAAAAGGACCGCACTCTGCGCGTTGCCGTTGCTGATTCTTCCCTCGCAGAAGAGCAGCGCACCGGGATCATCAGTGAGGTTTTCGGCGGTAAAGTCGCCGAGCCAACCCTGAACATCCTGCGTGAAGCAGCAGCACAGGTATGGTCCACGCCACGCGAGTTCCGTGCAGGACTCGTGCACCTGGGCCGTCGCGCACTTCTGCGCGGCGCAGAGAGCGAAGGCAAGTTGGAAACTGTCGAAGGAGAACTCTTCGCACTTTCCCGCCTCCTCGAGCGCGAAAGCGAACTCACCCAGCTGCTGTCCGACCGCACCGCCACCGCAGACCAGAAGCGATCCCTTCTGGCCAACGTGCTCTACGGCAAGGTGTCCATGTACACCGAAGCCCTGGCACTTCAGGTGGTGGGACGTCCCGAGAAGAACCCGGTTGACGATATTGCGGGCATCTCCCGCGAATCGGCCGAGTTGACCGGCAAGACTGTCGCAGAGGTGACTTCTGCTACGGAGCTTTCCGCTTCTCAGCGCGACGCATTGGCAGAAAAGCTAGGCAAGATTTACGGCCGCGAGATGGCTATCCACACTGAGGTTGACCCCAGCCTCCTCGGCGGTGTGACCATCCGCGTTGGCGACGAGCAGATTGACGGCTCCACGCGAGGCAAGCTTGCCCGCCTGCGTGCCGACATGGCTGCCAACACGGCTTACTAGAACAAAAATATGCTGGAAGAAACTACCGAGAGCAGGAAGAACATGGCGGAGCTGACGATCTCCTCCGATGAGATCCGTAGCGCGATAGCGAACTACACCTCGAGCTACTCCGCGGAGGCCTCCCGTGAGGAGGTCGGCGCGGTGACGTCGGCTGCAGATGGTATTGCCCAGGTTTCAGGGCTGCCGGGCTGCATGACCAACGAGCTGCTTGAGTTCCAGAATGGCGTCATCGGCGTCGCTCAGAACCTTGAGACCGACTCCATTGGTGTCGTGGTCCTGGGTAATTTTGAGACGATTTCCGAGGGCGACAAAGTTGTGAGGACCGGCGAGGTCCTGTCCATCCCGGTTGGGGATAACTTCCTCGGCCGCGTGATCAACCCCCTGGGTCAGCCGATCGACGGCTTGGGCCCGATCGAGTCCGACGAAGAGCGTGTGCTGGAGCTTCAGGCCGCAGGCGTGCTTGACCGTCAGCCGGTCGAAGAACCAATGCAGACTGGCATTAAGGCTATCGACGCAATGACCCCGATCGGCCGTGGCCAGCGCCAGCTGATCATTGGTGACCGTAAGACGGGTAAGACCGCGGTCTGCATTGACACCATCCTTAACCAGAAGGCTTTCTGGGAGACCGGCGACAAGACCAGGCAGGTCCGTTGTATTTACGTCGCCATCGGCCAGAAGGGCTCGACCATCGCAGGTGTGCGCCGCACCCTCGAGGAAAATGGAGCCCTGGAGTACACCACCATCGTGGCTGCTCCGGCCTCCGATTCCGCAGGCTTCAAGTGGCTTGCACCGTTCGCCGGTGCAGCTCTGGGCCAGCACTGGATGTACCAGGGCAACCACGTCCTGGTCATCTACGATGACCTGACCAAGCAGGCTGAGGCATACCGCGCCATCTCGCTGCTGCTGCGTCGCCCGCCGGGCCGCGAGGCTTACCCGGGTGACGTCTTCTACCTGCACTCCCGTCTGCTGGAGCGTGCAGCGAAGCTGAACGACGAGCTGGGTGCAGGCTCTCTGACCGCGCTCCCGATCATCGAGACCAAGGCGAATGACGTCGGTGCTTTCATTCCGACCAACGTCATCTCGATTACGGACGGTCAGTGCTTCCTCCAGTCGGATCTCTTCAATCAGGGTGTGCGCCCTGCTATTGACGTGGGTATCTCCGTGTCCCGTGTTGGTGGCGCCGCGCAGACGAAGGGCATGAAGAAGGTCGCAGGTAACCTGCGTCTGGATCTGGCCGCATACCGCGACCTCGAGTCCTTCGCAGCGTTCGCCTCTGACCTGGATGATGCGTCCAAGCGTCAGCTTGAGCGTGGCCAGCGCCTTGTCGAGCTGCTGAAGCAGTCTGAAAACTCGCCGCAGCCGGTGGAGTTCCAGATCATCTCCATCTTCCTCGCTAACGAGGGCGTCTTCGACTCCGTTCCCGTCGCGGACGTTCGCCGTTACGAGGCAGAGCTCCACGAGTTCATCCGTGCCGAGGCCCCCGAAGTCTATGCACAGATCGACGGTGGTGCAGCGCTTTCCGACGAGTCCCAGGAGACCCTGCGTCGCGTCAACGAGCGCTTCGCTGCTTCCTTCCAGACCTCTGACGATGAGCACATCGTGCGCGAGCCGGAAGCTGAGGCTTTGGAGTCCGATGAGGTGTCCAAGAACCAGCTCACCATTTCTCGCAAGTCGCAGAAGCGTGCTTAACCGGGCACAAACCGGTTAACACGGAAGTTGACACTTTGAAAAGAAACGACTTAAGAGAAGGGAGGAGCACACACCATGGCAACACTTCGCGAATTGCGTGACCGAATCCGGTCAGTCAACTCAACGAAGAAGATCACCAAGGCCCAGGAGCTGATTGCGACTTCGCGCATCACCAAGGCCCAGCAGCGCGTTGCTGCGGCACAGCCGTACGCCAACGAGATGCAGGACGTCATGGAGCGGCTTGCCGCTGCAACATCCCTGGACCACCCGATGCTTCATGAACGTGAGAACGGCAAGGTCGCCGCGATGCTCGTGGTCACGTCTGACCGTGGCATGGCCGGTGGCTATAACCACAACGTTCTTAAGAAGGCTGCCGAACTGGAGAAGATGCTCATTGAATCCGGCTATGACGTAGTCCGCTACGTCACCGGTGGCAAGGGCGTCACCCACTACGACTTCCGTGATCAGGAGATCGCGGGCGCGTGGACCGGGTGGTCCCAGGACCCGTCGTGGGAGGCAACCCACGATGTGCGGCACCACATGATCCGCGGCTTCCAAGCAAGCTCCGAAGGCGAAGCACCGTGGCGTGAAGGCCTGCGTGCACCGGAAGGTCAATCGGTCATCGGTTTTGACCAGGTGCATGTTGTGTACACGAAGTTCGTGTCTATGCTTTCGCAGGAAGCCACTGTCCACCAGCTGCTTCCGATCGAGCCTGTCTTTGAAGACGTCGAGTTCGAGCAGGAAGATTTGCTCACCACTTCGGGCAATGTGCAGCCGGACATGGACTTTGAACCGGATGCAGAGACCCTGATGGAGCAGCTGCTTCCCGCGTACGTTTCCAGGTCGCTCTACTCGATCTTCTTGGAAGCGTCCGCAGCGGAATCTGCGTCGCGCCGTACGGCCATGAAGAACGCAACGGACAACGCCACCGAGCTGGCTGGCGAACTGTCCCGTGAAGCCAACCAGTTGCGTCAGGCAAAAATCACCCAGGAAATCACCGAGATTATCGGCGGCGCTGGCGCGTTGTCCGGTAGCGGAGAAAGTGACTAAATCATGACTACAGCTCAATCTTTTGATGAGCGTAACGACGAGCCGACCGGGGCTGAGGACAACGTCGCAGCCTCCGGTACCGTCGCGAACTCCGGCGCTGGCGAAGGTCAGAAGCCGCAGGGTTCGGACAACGGCCGTGTCGTTCGCGTCATCGGCGCAGTCGTCGACGTGGAATTCCCCCGCGGCGAACTGCCGGAACTTTACAATGCGCTGCACGTCGAGGTCGAGCTCGAGGCAGTTGCAAAGACCGTGACGCTCGAGGTTGCTCAGTTCCTGAGCGACGGCCTCGTGCGCACCATCGCCATGGCCCCGACCGACGGCCTCGTCCGCGGCGCCAAGGTTGTCGACACCGGTAACCCGATTTCGGTGCCGGTCGGCGACCAGGTCAAGGGCCACGTGTTCAACGCGCTCGGCGACTGCCTTGATGATCCGTCTGTGGGCAAGGACGGCGAGCGTTGGGGCATCCACCGCGAGCCGCCGGCCTTCAAGGACCTCGAGGGCAAGACCGAGATCCTCGAAACCGGTATTAAGGTCATCGACCTGCTTACCCCGTACGTGAAGGGCGGCAAGATTGGCCTCTTCGGCGGTGCAGGCGTGGGCAAGACCGTTCTTATTCAGGAGATGATTACCCGTATTGCACGCGAGTTCTCAGGTACGTCGGTCTTCGCCGGCGTCGGTGAGCGTACGCGTGAGGGTACGGACCTCTTCCTCGAGATGGATGACATGGGTGTCCTGCCGGATACCGCTCTTGTCTTCGGTCAGATGGATGAGCCGCCAGGGGTGCGTATGCGCGTCGCCCTGTCCGGCCTGACCATGGCGGAGTACTTCCGCGATGTCCAGAACCAGGACGTGCTGCTGTTCATCGATAACATCTTCCGTTTCACTCAGGCAGGTTCTGAGGTGTCCACGCTGCTCGGCCGTATGCCGTCCGCTGTGGGTTACCAGCCGACCCTGGCTGATGAAATGGGCGTTCTCCAGGAGCGCATTACCTCGACCAAGGGCCGTTCGATTACGTCCCTGCAGGCTGTTTACGTGCCGGCAGATGACTACACCGACCCGGCTCCGGCGACCACGTTTGCTCACCTGGATGCAACCACCGAGCTTTCTCGTTCCATCGCCTCAAAGGGTATTTACCCGGCTGTGGACCCGCTGACCTCGACCTCCCGCATTCTGGAGCCGGGTATTGTCGGCGAGCGCCACTACGAGGTTGCTCAGAAGGTGATTAACATTCTGCAGAAGAACAAGGAGCTGCAGGACATCATTGCCATCCTCGGTATGGACGAGCTCTCTGAAGACGACAAGATCACCGTTATGCGTGCTCGTAAGATCCAGCGCTTCCTCGGCCAGAACTTCTTCGTGGCTAAGAAGTTCACCGGTGACGAAGGTTCTTACGTTCCGCTCGAGGAGACCATTGACGCCTTCGACAAGCTCGCTACCGGTGAGTTTGACCACTACCCGGAGCAGGCCTTCAACAACCTCGGCGGTCTGGATGACGTCGAGGCTGCGTACAAGAAGCTGCAAGAGAAGTAGGAGTAGCTCATGGCTGAAATCACCGCGCAACTGGTATCGGTTGACCGCATGCTGTGGAAGGGCGGAGCATCTATTGTCACCGCTCAGACCACCGAAGGTGAGATCGGCGTGCTGCCTGGCCACGAGCCGTTCTTGGGCCAGCTCAAGGATAACGGTGTCGTGACCATCACCCCGACCAGCGGCGATAAAATTGTTGCTGCTGTTCAGGGCGGGTTCGTCTCTGTGACGGGCAACAAGGTCACTATTCTCGCTGACTTCGCTATCTTCGCCGACGAGGTGGACGCTAACGAAGCTTTCGATGAGGATGATCCGACTGCGAAGGCTCGCCACGAAGCCGAGCAGGCGGCCCTGCGTCGTAAGGGCAGCGCTTAAGTTCTCCGGCATTTTCTTAACCCCGTCGTCCCTTCCTGGGAGGACGGGGGTTCTTTTTTGCTTATCGACGTAAAAATCCCCAACTTTTGGCGGTTCAAACTCTGATCATTGGCTGGGTAGACTGTTCCCCTATGAAGCTGCTCTGGATCGCCCTTGGACTTGTCGCGGTAGTATTTTTCGCGGCGGGCGTGTGGCGGTTCGTTGCAGTGCGTAAGACCGGCACCCAAGCGCTCATGCGTGCACTGCCGGCAGAGAATGTGCACGGGTGGCGTCATGGGATTGTGCGGTACAGCGGTTCTAGGATGACCTTTTACATGCTACGTTCCCTATCCTTTGGTGCAGACGTAGTGCTTAGCCGCAACGCTATTCACGTCACCGGTAGACGCCAGGCCACCGAGATCGAACGGGAGTTTATGCCCGGGGTCGAGGTGGTCATTGTTTTTTCTGCGGATGGCCGCGAGTATGAGTTTGCTTGCGACCGGCATACGGCGATGGCTCTGGTGTCGTGGTTGGAGTCGGCCCCGGATCGTCGTCAAGTGCGTACTGATATGAACGACTTACGCCACCGCGCGTTCCGCACACACCAGTAGCCCGGCTAGGGTGGAGGCCATGCGTCTTGTTATCGCCCGGTGCTCAGTGGATTATGTTGGTCGGCTTGATGCCCATTTGCCGCTCGCGGATCGTCTTATCTTGGTTAAAGCCGATGGATCTTTGTCTGTTCACGCGGATGATCGCGCCTATAAGCCGTTGAATTGGATGACACCGCCATGCACGATCACAGAGGAGGCGATCGTGGATGTAGACGGGGAGGACACTGGCGCGTCCCTATGGGTCGTGGAAAACCCCAAGGGGGAGCAGCTGCGCGTGACTATTGAGGAGGTCCACGCGGACGTCACGTACGATCTTGGCGAAGATCCCGGCTTGATCAAAGACGGCGTGGAGGCACACCTGCAGGAGCTTCTCGCCGACCACATTGAAACGCTTGGTAGCGGTTTCACTCTCGTCCGCCGCGAATACCCGACCCCCTTGGGCCCGGTGGACATCATGGCGCGCGATCAAAACGGAGCTGCTGTTGCCGTGGAGGTGAAGCGACGTGGAGGCATCGATGGTGTTGAGCAATTGACGCGTTACGTGGAGATGCTCAACCGCGATGCGCTGCTACGCCCCGTGCGCGGCGTTTTTGCGGCACAAGAAATCAAGCCACAGGCCCGCACGTTGGCAGAAGACCGTGGTATTGAATGCGTCACGCTTGACTATGACGAGCTGCGCGGCATCGAATCGAACGAACTCCGTCTGTTCTAGCGTCATGCCACGCCGAAATCGCCGGGCCACCGCTAGGGCGCCGCGCCCGTTGCCACGCGATGGCAGCGCATACTGGGGCACCCGTGAAGAAGAGGGGCCTAGTTGGGCTAATGGGGAGATCTACCTCGTGCGTCAGATGGGGTCAGCTTCTGCCACGAAGTTCTATATCTGTCCGCGCTGCAACCAGAACATTCCGCCTGGTGTTGCACACATCGTCGCCTGGCCCCGCGACACGGGTGGACGGGCTGATGATCGCCGTCATTGGTACCGTCACTGCTGGGCCTCGCGCTAGACCTCCACCCCCGTTCCGTAAAGGGAGTTCATGGCCCCGAATCTTCGGTGTGGGTTATCCACCCCCGGTGGTAGTAATCGTCCGCGGGGTGAGACCCAGGTGGGGGTTCCTACGCGCATCTCGATACGGCCGCGCCTGGCCCGATGCGCATCGTCGTCGTTGACACGATTGTGATAGCGGCACAGGGGAGCGAGGTTGTTCAGGTTCGTTTCCCCACCGTTCTTCCACGCTGTGATGTGGTGAATCTCGCAGCTATCCGCACCGCGCCGGCAACCGGGGCCGGCGCACACCGGCATGGTAGCCCGGACTAGGTCACGCTGCTTGTCGTTGGCAAAGCGCGCCTCCCGGTAGAGGTTTACCGCACCATGCGTGGGGTGGAACAGTACCGCTTCAAGCCGGTTCTCGTGCGTAGCGACGAATTGGTTCACGTACTCCGCACCCGTCATCGTGGTGCCGTCGGCGAGGATGACATCGTCACCGTGGCCGTCGATAATGCGAACGTACTCGGGCAGCGGGATGAGTAGCTGGGGTCGCGGGACAGCGCGTGCGACCCCGCCGCCACCACGCATGAGGTTTAAGAAACTTTGGACGAGCTGTGGCCCGGCTGGTTTGGAAGCGTCCAGATTGCGGTTGAGCTCGTACTCCAAGTCGGTGATGTCACGCTCAGAACCGGTGATAGCCACTGTGCGGTTTCCTTCTTGGCTGGTGCTGAAAGACACCCCAATCTGCGGTGGTTTCTTCTTCGCCGGAATGAGCTTTTTCGCTAGCGCCATGAGTGCTCGGTACGTCGAGCGTGTGCGCACGGCCGCGCTGAGTAATTTGAGGCGTAGCTGAGTGCGAGTGCGCTAAGACATCGAGCGCGGAGCCAGTCATCACCTCCAACATTGCGTGGAACGGGTCTGGTCCCCGCGTCTGGGGTGGGGTGCTGCTAAAAGTGTTCATGCTTTGGAAGCTAGCGCCCCAAAAGACGACCGTAAACAGAAAAGTGTCCACAAGAGTGGACACTTTTCGGGAACATAGCACTGCGCGAGAACGTTCACCGGACAAAGCTATGCAGGTGCAGGGCCAACAGTGGCACCAATCACCCACCCAGAGCCATGCCAAACAGCCAGGGGTATCGCCCGGGTGAGTTGCTTCGGGGGTGAGACAGCCCCCGCGGAATTAACGCAGGCAGTAGTACTGCACGCTCATCGCCGGGATGTGGAACACCGCGGACTGCTCGAAGCTGTCCCAGGAGGTGTCCTCCGTGCTCACGACACCAGCTAATGGGTTGGCGGCGCCCTGGTAGCGCTCGTCGTCGGTGTTGAGCACAAGCTCCCACTCACCAGCACGCGGCACACCGAGGCGGTAGTCCACCTGCGAAGTGCCGGAGAGATTGATCACTGTGAGCAGCGGGGTACCATCCGTGCCCCAACGGATGTAGGCGAGGATGTTGTTCTGCGAGTCATCGCCCTTGATCCACTGGAAGCCCATCGGGGTGTTGTCCTGGCTGTAGAGCGCAGGCGTGTCGCGGTAGAAGTGGTTGAGGTCCCGCACGAGGGTGCGGATGCCGTGGTGGTATTCGCTGTCCCAACCCTCGAGGTTGTCCCAGTTGATGGAGCCGGCTTCGGCCCATTCGGTGGTTTGGCCGAATTCGCAGCCCATGAACATGAGTTGCTTGCCGGGGTGGGAGAACATGTAGGCGAAGAGGGTGCGTACGCCGGCGGCTTTGTTCCAGGTGTCGCCAGGCATGCGGGTCCACAGCGAGCCCTTGCCGTGGACGACTTCGTCGTGGCTAAATGGCAGGACGTACTTCTCTGAGAAGGCATAAACCAGGGAGAAAGTGATCTCGTTGTGGTGGTAGGAGCGGTTGATGGGGTCTTCGGAGAAGTACTGGAGGGTGTCATTCATCCAGCCCATATTCCACTTGAGGGAGAATCCGAGGCCGTCGGCAGAGGTCAGTGCGGTGACGCCGGGCCATGCGGTGGATTCTTCGGCGATGGTTACGATACCGGGGTGTTCGCGGTGCACGGTCGCGTTGAATTCTTGGAGGAATTGGACGGCGTCAAGGTTTTCGCGCCCACCAAACTGGTTGGGCAACCATTCTCCGGGTTGGCGCGAGTAGTCGAGGTAGAGCATGGAGGCTACCGCGTCGACGCGCAGACCGTCGAGGTGGTATTCCTCGAGCCAGTACAAGGCGTTGGCTACGAGGAAGTTGCGCACCTCATTGCGTCCGAAGTCGAAGACGTAGGTGCCCCAGTCTTTTTGTTCGCCGCGGCGCCAGTCGGGGTGTTCGTAGAGGGCGGTGCCGTCGAAACGCGCGAGTGCCCAGTCGTCTTTGGGGAAGTGGGCGGGCACCCAGTCGACGATGACGCCGATGCCTGCTTGGTGCAGCGTGTCCACGAGGTATTTGAAGTCCTCTGGGGTGCCCCAGCGCGCGGTGGGTGCGTAGTAGCCGGTGACTTGGTAGCCCCAGGAGCCACCGTAGGGGTGCTCGGCCACGGGGAGGAATTCGACGTGGGTGTAGCCGTGTTCTACAAGGTACGGCACGAGTTCTTCTGCGAGTTCACGGTAGCCATAGCCGACGCGCCATGAGCCGATGTGGACTTCGTAGATGCTCATGGGCGAATTCGTGGCGTCGATGCCTGGGCGCGCGACCATCCACTCATGGTCGGACCAGGAGTATTCTTCGCCACCGGCGACCACAGAGACGGTTTCTGGCGGGTTCTTTGTTTGCTTCGCCATCGGATCTGCCTTATCGACGGCCCGTCCATCCGCCCCCTGCACCTTAAACTTGTACTCCGTCCCCGGGCCGATTCCAGGGATGAAGATTTCCCACACGCCGGTCCCACCGAGCGTGCGCATGGGGTACTGGTTGGGGTTCCAATTGCAGAATTCACCAACAACGGCAACGCCCTTGGCGTTGGGTGCCCACACAGCGAAAGAGGTGCCGGAGACCTGCCCCATGGAGGTGGAGTAGGTGTGGCTGTTAGCGCCGAGGACTTCCCAGAGGCGTTCGTGGCGGCCTTCGCCGATGAGGTGCAGGTCGAAAGAGCTAAGTGTGGGCAAGAAGTGGTAGGGGTCGGCGATGACCACTGGATCGCCTTCGGGGTAGGTGACCTGGAAGCGGTAATCGGGCGTGAGTTCATCCTCAAGTCCGATGACCCAGATATCGTCCCCGATGGGGGTCATGGGCAGGCCCTGGTTGTGAATGAGCACTTCCACGTGCGTTGCGCCGAGAATACGGGTGCGGATCACGGAACCCGTCGGTGTTGCGTGCCATCCGTAAAAATCGTGCGGGGCGTGGTGCTGGCATTGCAGCAGGCGCTCGCGGTCGGCGTCGGGGATGAGCAGAGCGGGATCATGGTCAGTCATGTCGGGGGTTTCCTTTCGGGCGCGTGTGGTGGCTTATCCTACGGGCGGTAGTCCTCGTCGGCGAGGTGGCGGAAGGCGAGGCGGGTGCGCAATGGTTCGTCGATAAGCGGGAGGCGGAAGATGTGCGCGACATTTTCCACGGGGCTCAACCGGATGTAATTGCGCATGCTCCATTCGTATTCGGCGCCGGTGACCATGTCGTGGACGGTGAAAGAGTCAGCAGGGCCGAGGCCTAGAGCGTCCATGTTGAGGGTGATGGTGGCTTCTTGCGTATAGGTGGGGTCGAGATTGACCACGGTGAGCACGCTGTCGCCGGTCACGGAGTCGAATTTGGAGTAGGCGACGATCTGGTCATTGTCCACGGTGTGGAACGTGAGGTTGCGTAGCTGCTGGAAGGCAGGGTGCTCGTGGCGAATACGGTTGAGCAAAGTGATGTATGGCTCAAGGGAATCGCCTCTTTCCAGTGCGCCTTGATAGTCGCGCGGGCGGAGTTGATATTTCTCAGAGTCGAGGTATTCCTCAGTGCCGGGTGCAACGGGCTCGTGCTCGTAGAGTTCGAAGCCGGAGTACATGCCCCACAGTGGGCTGAGTGTGGCGGCGAGGGTGGCGCGGAGTGCAAAGGCTGCGCGGTTGCCGGTCTGGATGAATGCGTGGAGGATATCTGGGGTATTCACCCAGTATGACGGCCGGCAGATGTCCGCCTCACGCACGCAGTCCAGGGCGAAGCCAGTGATCTCCGCTTTCGTGGTTTTCCAGGGGAAATAGGTGTAGGACTGTGAGAATCCCGCCTTAGCTAGACCCAGCAGGCGTGCCGGACGAGTGAAGGCCTCGGCGAGGAAGATGATCTCCGGGTGCGTCGAGTGAACTTTGGTGATGAGCCAGTGCCAGAAATTCGCGGGTTTGGTGTGCGGGTTATCCACGCGGAAAGTGGTGATGCCCAGCTCAATCCAGTGCATGACCACGCGGTAGATCTCGTTGTAGATCTTCCCCGGCGCGTTATCAAAGTTGATGGGGTAGATGTCTTGGTATTTCTTCGGTGGGTTTTCGGCGTAGGCGATGGTGCCGTCTGGAAGTTCGGTGAAGAATTCGGGGTGCGTTGTCGCCCAGGGGTGGTCCGGGGCAGCCTGTAGGGCGAGATCGAGAGCGACTTCTAAGCCGAGCTCTTGGGCCCGGTCGATGAGTGCGCGGAGGTCCTTCTCTGTCCCTAATTCGGGGTGAATCGCGTCGTGTCCACCCTCAGCGGAACCAATGGCCCACGGGGAGCCGACGTCGCTTTCTTCGGCTACGAGCGTGTTGTTCGGGCCTTTACGGTTGAGCGTGCCAATCGGGTGGATGGGCGGGAAATAGACGGTGTCAAAGCCCATAGCTGCCACGCGTGGGAGGGCCTCAACGGTGGTAGCAAAGGTGCCGTGAACTGGGTGACCGTTTGCATCCCAGCCGCCCGTCGAGCGGGGGAAGAGCTCATACCAGGAGCTAAACAGCGCTTTTCGCCTTTCGACGTTCACTGCGCACTCCGGCCCCTCCGTCACCAACTCGCGCAGTGGCTGGGCAGCAAGAGCGGTGGCAACGTCACCGGACAGCGCCGGGGCAAGACGGTCACGCAGGGGAGCGTCCGCCACCAGTGCCTCGGCCGCGGAACGCAACAGGGCACTATCCGCTGAGCCTTTAGCAGCGCGGTTCAGAAGTTCCGCACCGTGAATCAAGTCATTGTTCATCTCGGCGGCGGTTTGGCCGGCGGCAGACTTTTTGGTCACAGCGTTACGCCACGTGGCAATGGGATCAGACCAGGCCTCAACACGGAAGTGCCATAGGCCTAGAGCATCCGGGGTGAATACGGCGTGACAGTAGTCCGGCCGGTACTCCTCCGCGGTCATCGGAAGCGTGATCGTGCGACCATCGGGGGATGTGACCACGACCGTGGCGGAGATCGCATCATGTCCCTCGCGCCAAATGAGTGCGGAGATCGGTACAACCTCCCCAACCACGGCTTTTGTTGGTAGGGCACCGTCGGTGGTGCGGGGCCTTACGTCATCGATTCCAAGTCGGCCAATCGCCATTACTGTCACCTCGTCCGGTCGGGTGTTGCCGTCGCGCCACCGGCTGTTTCATGCCAGGGCATAGTCCACATCCAGCCTAGCGGAGGATGGCGCGCCGAGTCGGGGCACCGAAAGTAGAAAAAATGCGCCACAATGGTGTGCGTGACTAATGCACCAACACACGACTTCGATCCTTCCCCGACTAACCCTGACCTCCTCATTGATTTTCATGGGGTGGAGTTCCGCCGTGGTGGGCACACGCTGGTGGGCCCCGTTGATTGGCAGGTGGAACTGGATGAACGCTGGGTGGTCATCGGCCCGAACGGTGCAGGTAAATCCACATTGATACGGATCGCTTCGGCGCAAGAGTTCCCGTCGGAGGGAACCGCTGTCGTGTTAGGGGAGCAGCTGGGCAAAACCGATATGCGTGATTTGCGCGCAGTGATCGGTTTAACCACCACCTCTTTGGGGGACCGCGTGCCGGACGATGAAATCGTGGAGGATGTGGTGATCTCCGGCGGCTATGGGGTTGTTGGCCGCTGGCGTGAACACTATGAGAACGTGGACGTGGAGCAAGTCTACGAATCACTTGAGCAGGTTGGCGGCCTCCATTTGTTGGGGCGCCGCTGGGGCACCCTGTCGGATGGTGAAAAGAAGCGCGTGCTTATCGCGCGCGCCATCATGGTGAATCCGGAGTTGCTCATCATGGATGAGCCGGGTGCAGGTTTGGACCTTGGCGGCCGCGAGGATCTCGTGGGGTATCTCAGCGAACTTGCGCTTGATCCGGATGCGCCCGCAATCGTGATGATCACGCATCACGTGGAGGAGATCCCTTACGGGTTTACGCATGCTTTGCTGCTTGATGAGGGTTCTGTTGTCGCGCAAGGGCTCATCGACGATGTGTTGACCAGTGAGAATCTGACCAAGGCTTATCACCAGCCAATCAAGATCACCAAGGAAGATAATCGTTTCTTCGCGCGGAGGGAGACACGGGGAGGGGCACACCGCCGATAGGTGCGATAATTGGGCCGATTAGGAACGGCTGATCCGCGGGCTAGAAGGAGGTGAGCCGTGGCACGTCGCGATGAAGAAGACATGAAAGGCATCAACTATGGCCGTCTTTCGGCCACGGTGATCCTTGTGCGAGATGGAGCCAACGGTCTTGAGGTGTGGATGCAGGAACGCGTGCTCACCATGGCTAATTACCCGGGTATGACGGTTTTTCCGGGGGGTGGCGTGGATATTCGTGATTTCCCGCCGAACAAGGACTCGGCGAAGCAATTGTGGTCCGGCCGTTCCGTGAGTGACCTGGCTAAACAGCTCGACGTCAAGCCACGCCAGGCCCACGCGCTCATGTTCGCTGCCGTGCGCGAACTCTTCGAGGAAACAGGCACGCTTTTGCTTGTCGACGACTCTGGGACCCTCCTCCGCGACGCCCGCCCCTTCCACCGCGCCCGCAGGCGGCTGGAAAGCCACGAGCTTTCGTTTACGGAGTTACTCGAGGAAACCGGGCTGGACGTGGATGCCTCCTTGCTGAAGCCCTCGGGCCGTTGGGTGGGCCAGTCGGAGAAAGGCGTGTGGTTTGACACCTTCACTTTCATCGCCGAGCTGCCGGAAGGCCAAGAGCCCGATGTGGCCACAGGAGAGGCCAGTGACGCGAATTGGTTCCCACCGAGCCTCCTGTTGGATGGATGGCGTCAAGGCCTTGTCCGTTTTGCACCGTCTACCTGGGCGCAACTGCACGACATTGCGGAGTTCAACAGTGTCGCCGAGATCATGGAGCACGTGAAAGGCCTGCCCATCGACGCAGTCGTGGGGGACCCCGTGGACATTCCTCGCTACCGGGAACTCTTCGAATCCAATCCCGTGAACCGGATAGGCAAGCAGTTTGAGCTTTAGCCGAGAAGATGTCCGCTTCCTCATCGAACACTGCGACCAGATCGCGGCTGCCGCCGGGGACGTCGAGCTGACCAAGAAGAGCGCCATCGCGGACCACAAGAAACTGCACGGCCTTTTCGGCGATCACACCCGAGCTGTCATGGAGCTCATCCAAGCCCGTCGGACCCTCGCCCCCAAGATCGGGGAGGAGACGAGCTCCCATTGGCTGGCCGATAGTGATTCCGCGCAGCAAGCCACCCCGCATGCCGTTGCACAGATTCGCGCCGAACGCATCGCGCGCGCCGGGGCGTCCTTCGTCCATGACGTCACGTGTTCCATCGGTACCGAAGCACACGCCATGACAGAATCCGGGATGGACTACTTGGGCACCGACGTGGACTACACGCGCTTACTCATGGCCCAGCACAATCTGCGGGTGCGCGTGCCTCAGTCGTTCCGTGCAAGCGGAACGGCGTGGGTCGCCCAAGCCGACGCGCTGTCGCCCGTGACCACACCCGCCAGCTGCCCCGGCCCCCACATCCGCGCATGCTCTGGCTCTGGCCCAGGTCGCGTCATCGTGGCAGATCCCGCGCGCAGGGCTGATGGGCGGCGCATCACGGACCCAGCCAAGCTCATCCCGCCGCTGCCGGATCTGTTGGATGCGTATCCCGGCGCAGCACTGGCCATCAAATGCGCGCCCGGCATTGACTACTCGGACTGGCACGGGCTAGTCAGTGTGGTCAGCGTCGACGGGGGAGTGAAGGAAGCGTGCCTCTACACACCAGATTTCGCGGATCATCACCGGGAAGCAGTGGTCATCCGGGACGGCTTTACGGAGACGGTGACAGATGATGGGGGCACGGTGGGCGTCGATAAGCCAAAAAGCTTCATCATCGATCCTGATGGCGCGATTGTGCGCGCTGGCCTTGTGCAACAGTGGGGTGCACGCCACGGGTTGACCATGCTTGATCCGCACATTGCATACCTGTCGGGAGATGCACTGCCGGACGGCTACTCGGGGTTTCCTTTCATTGAGCAGGTCCCGCTGAAGAAACTGCGGCCCGCACTCCAAGCGCATGGCGCGGGTGCGTTGGAAATTCTCGTGCGCGGTGTTGATGTGAATCCTGATCAATTGCGTACCAAGCTGAAGCTGAAAGGCTCGCGCCCGATGGCTGTTGTCATCGCGCGGGTGGGGGACAGTGCTACGGCCTTCATCTGCGGTGCGCGAGTGCGCTAGGCTTGAGCTTTGCAAAAATCTTGACGGAAGGTGACTTTTTCATGCCCACCATTGCTGTGCTGGTGAAAAACGTGCCCGACACGTGGTCGGCGAAGACCCTCGAGCCGGACAACACACTCGACCGCGCGAGCGCT
Source organism: Corynebacterium tuscaniense DNF00037 (assembly GCF_000759055.1). NCBI lineage: Bacteria > Bacillati > Actinomycetota > Actinomycetes > Mycobacteriales > Corynebacteriaceae > Corynebacterium > Corynebacterium tuscaniense. Next base: position 39,226 of record NZ_JRNG01000019.1, read on the forward strand.
GACAATGTCCTCGATGAAATCAACGAATACGCCGTTGAGGCCGCGCTGCGCCTGCGTGAAGCTGGTGACTACAAGGTTGTCGCTGTCACGATGGGGCCGGAAGGCTGCGAGGAAGCATTGCGCAAGGCCATCGCGATGGGCGCGGATGATGCAGTTTCGCTTATCGACGACGCCTTGGCCGGCTCCGATGCCATCGGCACCGCCTGGGCGTTGCACAACGTGCTGAACACACTTGATGATGTGGTAGTGGTCGTTGCGGGTAACCAGTCCTCGGATGGTGAAACCGGAGCGGTGCCTGGTCTCTTGGCAGAGTACCGCCAGGTGCCAGCCTTGACGCAGGTACATGGGCTGCGCATCTCCGGTGACACGATCGCTGCCACCCGCGAGGATGAGCACGGCACCTGGGAGCTGGAAGCGACGCTGCCGGCGCTGGTCACCGTGACGGAGCTGGCGGATAAGCCTCGGTTCCCCAACTTCAAGGGCATGAAGGCCGCGAAGAACCACGAGATCACGCGCCTGAGCCTGGCTGATATTGGTGTGGATCCGGCGCAGGTGGGCTTGGCTCACTCCGCTACCTCTGTTGTCGCCGCTACTGAGATCCCTGCCCGTACCAGTGGTGAGATCCTGGAAGGCCCTGCCGACGACATTGCCGAGCAGGTTGTTGCCCGCCTGGCCGAACAAAACCTCATTTAAGGAGCCTTGATTCATGCACGTCTACGTACTTGTTGAACACACAGGCGCGACCTTGAGTCCCATCACCGGCGAACTGATCACAGCTGCGCGCCCGCTCGGTGTTGTGTCTGCTGTGGTTGTTGGTGCACCCGGGGAGGCCGCTGCGCTGGCGCCGTCCTTGGCTGAGCTTGGTGCTGCGCAGGTCATTGATGCGTCTGCCGCGGATTACACCTCGCGCTTGATCACCCCTGAGGTGGATGCGCTGCAGGCTCTCGGTGCGGCGAACCCGGCACCCATTGTCATTGCGGCTACCGCGACCGGCAATGAGATCGCTGGCCGTTTGGCCGCTCGTCTGGGGGCCGGTGTACTGACCAACGTTGTGGGCATCGCTGCAGATAGGACTGCCCACCACGAGATCTTCGGTGGTGCCTACAAGACCACTACTGCCGCCGGTGGTTCGACCCCGATTTACACTCTGCGCCCGGGTTCCGTGAAGGCCGTTCCGGAAGCTGCCGCGGGTCAGCTCGCACCCATGCCTCTCCCTGCCGCCACTGAGCGCGATGTCCGCGTGACATCCTTCACTCCGAAGGTGCGCGGCGACCGCCCTGAACTCACCCAGGCAGCCACGGTTGTGTCCGGTGGGCGCGGTATTGGTGATGCGGACGGGTTCCGGGATTACGTGGAGGGCCTCGCGGACGAGCTCGGTGCCGCTGTCGGTTCCACCCGCGACATCGTGGACCTGGGCTACGCCGACCCGGAAACCCAGGTGGGGCAGACCGGTGCCACTGTGTCCCCAGACCTGTACATCGCTTTGGGTATCTCGGGCGCGATCCAGCACACCTCCGGTATGCAGACCTCAGGCACCATCGTTGCCGTGAACCAAGACCGCGATGAGCCGATCTTTGCTATCTCCGACATCGGCGTTGTGGCCGATGTGGAGGAATTCGTGCCCGAGTTGATCAAGGCACTACAGGCCCGCAAGCAGTGAGCTACTTCGATCACGCCGCCACCACGCCGATGCGTCAGGTGGCGGTTGACACGTGGGTGGAGCACGCCCACTTTCTCAACCCCGGTGGGCAATACCGCTCCGGCCGTGAGGCCAATGCCGTGCTGTCCCAAGCACGGGAAACCATCGCGGGCATCCTTGGCGCGGATCCCGTAGAGGTGATCTTCACCGGCTCCGGCACGGAAGCCGATAACGTGGCCATCCGCGGGTTCGCTGCAGAACCAGGTGCGCGCATCGTGTCCACCCCGATTGAGCACCCGGCGGTGCGGGAAACCGTCGCGGACCTGGCCAAGCACGGCGCATCCGTTGATCTGCTGCCGGTGGGTCTGGACGGGCTCGTGCGGCTTACCGACGCCCTTGATCAGCCCGCCTCCGTTGTCACCTGTATGTGGGCGAATAATGAGACTGGCGCGATTCAGCCGGTCACCGAGATCGTTTCCCGTGCCACCGCCGTCGGCTCACCCGTCCATGTGGATGCGGTGCAGGTGGTGGGCCATCTCCCCGTGGACTTTAACGCCCTCGGGACAACAACACTCGCCGCCAGCGCCCACAAATTCGGTGGGCCGCGTGGCGTCGGGATCTTGCTAGCCCGACGTTCCCCAACTCCTGCCCCGGTGCTCACCGGTGGGGGACAGCAGCGTGGCCTGCGCCCCGGAACTGTTGACGTCGCGGCAGCTGCCGCCACCGCTGCTGCGCTCGAAGAAGCAGTTGACGAAATGGGCGCGGAGAATAAACGCCTCTCACAACTTCGCGACGAACTCATCGCCACCGTCACTCACTCAGTGCCCGGCTCCTACGCGACGGTTCTTGGGGCAGACCAGCCAACAGAGGTTCTCCCCGGGCACGCGCATCTGACCTTCCCAGGGGCCAACGGTGACGCGATGATCATGCTCCTGGATAGCCACGGTATTGAGGCATCTACAGGTTCCGCTTGCAATAACGGTGTGAACCAGCGCAGCCATGTTCTTGAGGCCATGGGCCTGCCCGATGATCATGCGGATGGCGCTTTGCGCTTCACCCTTGGTCGCACGACGACGCAGGATGACATCGACCATCTCGTCTCCGTTCTCCCCGATGTGATTGAGAAAGCGCGCAGCGTGGGATCTCTTTAATTAAGTTTTTTGCGTGTCGCATGATGCGTGTGTGACTTAAGTGAACTACGGTGCAAGACATGACTCGTTTTATGCGCCCCGCCGCCCTGCTCGCATCCGCTGCAATCTTCCTTGCCGGCGTCATGGCCGCCGGCAATGTTCACGCTGATAGTCCTGCTAATTGGGTCAATGGTGTGGATGTTTCCCACCATCAGGACACCGGTGGTGACTCCATCGCGTGGCATGAGGTGCGCGACGATAACCACAAGTTCGCCATCATCAAGGCGACCGAAGGTCAGGATTACACGGACAACGCCTTCGCAAAATTCGCGCAGGGCGCCATCGACTCCGGCATGGCAGTGGGTGCCTACCACTACGCCCGTCCGGCAAAGGACCCGGTCTCACAGGCACAGAACCTGGCCCGCGCGTACAACTCAGTGCCGGGGCTGTCCTTGCCACCGGTCCTCGACATTGAGGTTGATGAAGGCCTGAACCCGGACGATCTCAAGGAGTGGACCCGCACCTTCCTCACTGAGGTAGAAAACGAGACTGGCCGTCGCCCCATGCTGTACACCTACCGTTACTTCTGGCTGGAGCAGATGGGCAACACTGAGGAATTCTCCGACTACCCGCTGTGGCTGGCTGCCTACCAGAACAAGGCGCCGGCACCGGTCGGTGGCTGGGACAAGGTGGATATCTGGCAGCGCTCTGAGTCCGGGAACGTGGCCGGCATCAACACCCCAGTGGACCTGAACCTGTTCAACGGCAACCACGGCCAGTTCGCACGCTTCACCGCTGGTGATTTGGGCGCCACCGGCGGCATCCTGGAGCCACTGCAGGATCAGCCGATCGAAGGGGATTTCTCCGATTCACTGCAGGTTCTGGAGCAGTCCAACACGGCTCTTGCGGCCGCGATCCTCGGCCTGGCCTCGGGCATCCTTGCACCGGAGCAGGTGGAAAATGCTGCACAGAACTTCGGTTTTGACTCTGGAGATGCGCACAACATCGCGGACACCGCCCGCCGCCAGATTGAAACCGGCACCCTGCCGATCGACGACCTGAACAAGATGATGGTCGGAGACGACTACTCCGTCGGCGACCTGCTTATCCTCCTGGACAACGCGAATAAGCAGAACGAAGTCAAATAGTCCACGAGCTAGTCCTCGCGCGGCGTTGCGGAAGCAGCCATGTCGCGGGCCCACTTGTCACCTTTGAAGTGAGCGGGCACACCACCCCCGAGCAACCTGCGGGTCAGCTCGGGGTTTTCGCGTATCTCTGCTCGGGAGCCGAGCAAAATGATGTTGCCATACCGTCGGCCTTTCAGCATCGGTGGATCAGCGATCACCGCTAGGTGCGGGAAAACTTCCGCCATGCCCGCCAGCTCCTCGCGCGCCTCTTTCAGGTCACCGCGCGAACCACAGTTAGCCACGTACAAACCAGTCGGGGAGAGGGAGCGGAGGCAGTGGTGGAAGAAGGTGAGCGTCGTTAAGCTGCGCGGAGTCGTTGCTGACTCGAAGACATCGCGGATGATCACATCGCGCGACGCCTCGACGAACCCATCGGTGACATCGCGCGCGTCGCCCACCCGGATCTTCACGAGTGGCGCGCGCGGAATGTCGAACTTCTCCCGCGCGAGCTGCGCCAAATCCATGTCCCATTCGACGACCGTGTTACGCGAATGCGGCCACACGTGCGCGAAGTAACGCGGCAGCGAGCACCCCGCGCCACCTAGATGCGTCAGGCGAGGTCTATCCCATGCAGCTGACGCTGCATGATTTTCGACGGCAGCCGCTATCCACCGCATGTACTCAAAGTCCAGCCGCTCCGGCTCACCCGGCACGATGTGCGAGCTGGGCACACCGTTCACAAGCAACAGCATCGACCCATCCGGTTCGTGGATGATCTCCGCGACACCGGTGTCAATCTCGAAGGTTTCGCTTTTCTGGGGCATAGTCGCTGAGATTACAGACGTACATCCGTTGTCCGGAGATAGGCCGTGGCGGCGAACCATCCGGCCACAGAGAGCGCGAATGATCCGAACACGACTTGAGCGACCGTCGCCGTGCTGATCGCGCTGGCTCCTGCCACTGCGCTGCTTCCTAGCCAGAGGGTGTCGCTGAGCAGTCCCGGCGGCAAGACAAAGCGGGCGAACGTCGCGCCTGAAGCAAGGACGCCGAAGGAGAAGATGCTTGCGACCAATGCGATGGCGACGGGACCCGCAAAATTGCGAATCACCATCGACAGGAAAGACTGCCACGCGGACACCGCGGTGGCGGGCAGCAACGAGAGAAGCGCGACCGCGAAGAATGTTCCGGGCGGCGTACCGGGCACGCCGAGGGCGAGTCCGACGACGATGGCCAGTACGACGAGTGCTGCCTGCATCGCCACCGCCACGAGCGAGATCGCTGCGATCTTGGAGGCAGCCAGGCTGCTTGCGGAGCGGGTGGAAGTGAGCAGAGAAAGCCAGTTGTGGCCACGGTGTTCCACGCGCCAGGCGGCGGAGGCGATGATAGCGATTCCGACTGTCATGAAGATCATTCCGTAGAAGAGCATGATCTGGGACAGATAGCTCGTCCATCCTGAATCGAGTTGGCCTTGGTTGCCGGCGTAGTTGCCGGCTCCGATTGCCACTGCTATGAGCGGGACAAGGGTAAGGACGGCCCACATATGCGACCGGCGAAATTTCGTGAGGTCGTTGCGCAGCAAATTCATGTTTCTAGAGCTCCTTCCGGTCGAGTATGCGGGTTGCCACGGTGACAACAGCGGCGGCGGTGATGATGTAGGTGCCCCACGCGAACCAGTGCGGGGAAGTTGGTGTGATGCTTGTTTCGCCGAAGGTGAACGGGGTGAGCATGGCGAAGTATCCGAAGGGGTTGATGGTGGCCAGCCACGTTGGCGAGAGCAGCGCGGCAACGCCGAGGAAGCCTCCGACGACACCAATGGCGAGGACGACGATCTGGGAGTCAGTCACCGCAGCTAACCACAGCATGACGCCGAGCAAGGCCAGCGAGGTTCCGATTGCGCCAAGGCCGAAGAGTAACCAGGCCTCCAGCATGTCAGAGCCAGGGGCGGGGGCGCCCATGAGGAGAGGCATGACAAAGACGCCTGCGAATTCAACGAGTTTGAGCACGGCCACGAGCACCGCCGCCACTGCGAATTTGCGCACGATCAACGTGCCTGGCGGCACACCGGCAATGGCGTTGAGACGCCACCCGCCGTTGACGTTCTCAGCGTCCGCCACGCGGCTGGCCACGACCGCCAACTGCACCGGCGACAAGAACGCCAGAGCCATGCAATATCCGACAAGATGGGCGGCCCAGGACGATTCGGGGTCCGCGCGGAAGTCGTCCAGGCGGCCTTCGACGAAGAGATTCATGCCGGCGAACAGGACAATGCCTGCGCACAGGAGGAACCCGAGCAGCACGACCTTGGTGCGGCGCAGCTTAGCGAATTCGATGATCATGCGCTTAAACCCTCCCGTCCCGTTAGTCCGATGAAGATCTCCTCCAGGCTGCGGCGCTTGCGCACGACCTGGTGGAGTGGAACACCGTGTCTGACCAGGTGGGCGCAGGCATCGGCGACTTGGGTGTCACTGAGCCCCTTCACCTCGAGTCCGCCGGCAACCTGCACGGGGTGCAGGGCTGCCAGAAGTGAGGCGGCGACATCCGCGGAGGGGGTTTGGATGAAGATGTCGGGCAGTTGGGCGTCGTAAAGCTGCTGCTGCGAGCCCTGAAAGATAAGCGTGCCACGGTTGATGATGGTCAGATTCGAGGCCATTTTCTCGATCTCGGAGAGCAAGTGGCTGGATACCAGCACAGTGCGGCCTTCGTCGCGGGCGAGGCTGACGATGAGCGCGCGGATCTCCTCGATGCCCGCCGGGTCGAGGCCATTGGTGGGCTCGTCGAGGATGAGTAGCTGCGGGTTGCGCGTGAGAGCCATCGCGATGCCGAGGCGTTGTTTCATGCCCAGCGAGTAGTTCTTGACCAGCTTGTCCATCTGGTTGCTCAGCCGCACGAGGTCGATCGCGCGTTGCGCATTAGCTTCCGAGGCACCGAAGAGTCGCGATGCGATTTTCATGTTCTCGCCGCCGGTTAGATGCGGGTATGCGGATGGTGCCTCGATAAGCGCGCCCACGCCGGCGAGCACCTCGGGGCGGGTCGCGCGGTTCATGGGCCGCCCGAGCATCTCAATCTCGCCACTGGTGGGTGAGACCAAACCGAGCAGCATTTTCATGGTGGTCGATTTGCCCGACCCGTTCGGACCGAGCAGCCCGTGCACGGTACCGGACTTAACATCCAAGCCAAGGTTGTTGACCACGGTTGTGCCACCGTACGTCTTTGTCAGACTTTCTGTCCTGATGATCGATGATGTCTCCATGCACTCAAGGTTCCCGCACCACCAGCAGGTTCCGCGTCGGCGCGGGGCATGATCTTCGCTGTCCTACTCGGGTATGACGCGCTCTAGGAATCCAGCAAGTCTTTGCGCGCAACGAGTCCGGTCCGGTACGCGAACAGCGCGGCGTGGACGCGGTCGCGTGAGCCTGTTTTCGCCAGGACACGTCCGACATGTGTCTTCACCGTCGGCATGGAGATGAACATCCGCTCGGCGATCTCCGCATTCGACCAACCACGCCCGACTGCGACCAGGATCTCAGTTTCGCGCGCAGTCAACTCGTCCAAGGCAAGACGATCGGCGGGAGCAAGTGGCATATCGGCCTCAGTAGAAGAAGAGCTGAGCTTATCGACGACCCGCTTCGTCGCCCTCGGCGAGATCACCGCATCCCCGGCCGCAGTGGTGCGGATACCGCTCAACAGCGTGTCTGGCTCCGCGTCTTTGAGCAGGAATCCGCTCGCGCCCGCGGACAATGCCCCCATCACGTAACCTTCGTCGTCGAATGTGGTCAGAATGATCACCTTCGCGTCCGGGAAGCGCTGCGAGAACTGGCGTGTGGCTGCGATGCCGTCGAGGACCGGCATCTGGATGTCCATGAGCACGATGTCGACCGGGTTAGCGGCCATCGCCTCCAGGGCATCTTCACCGTTGCCGGCGAGCCAGCCCACCGATAGGTCCGGCTGGGAGTCCACCACAGCGCGGATGCCGTGGAGGAAGAGCAGCTGGTCGTCGACGAGACCGATGGAATGGGTCATGGCTCGACCCTATCTGCATGCTGTAAAGGCAGGCGCGCTTCGGTGAGCCAGGTGTTGTTGTGGGAGGGGGAGGAGGTAAGGGAGCCGTCGATAAGCGATGCTCGCTCGCGCATCCCGCGGAGACCGTGACCCTGCTGGTGTTTGGCGCCGGGCGTGAACCCATTTTCGAGGCAGATTGCAGCCTCGGTTGGATGCCAGGCAACGGTGAGCCGCGCAGTGCCGTCACCGTGCTTCATCGCATTGGTAAGTGCCTCTTGGACGATGCGGTGGATTGTCAGCGTCGTGCCCGGGTCGAGTGGGGGCAGCGTGCCTTCGACGCTGTAGTCGATGTCGAGTCCGCCCGCGCGGGTAGTGGCGACAAGACCATCGATATCGAGTGCGGGAACGAGCGGCTCGACAGGGCGCTGCTCCCCGCCACGCAGTAGGCTGAGGACACCGCGCATTTGGCGCAACGATTCCCGGCCGACCGTGCTGATCGTGCGCAGCGCGTCGTCGGACGAGGCTCCGTAGCGTGCGCCGTCGGCCTGCGCCACGATGACGGTGAGAGAATGCGTCACAATGTCGTGGATTTCGCGGGCGAGATGCGCGCGCTGTTCAGCTGCCACACGCTCGAATACATCGCGCTGGCGCTCGAGCTGGATCTGTAGTTCCTTCGCTGCCGCTTCCTCCGCACGGTGCCGCAGTTCACCGAGAAGGAAGGCAATGACGAGCAACGTGACGCTCCATGCGATGTACGGGGCGCGCACAGGCAATGGCAACGTCACCAAAGCTGGGGCGATAAGCGTCGTCGCGGCGATGTCGCCGGCAAGGAGCATGGTGGCCACGACATACCGTACGGGTGCGGGAAGGTGGCGCGCGATGATGTAGGCGGTGATCATCGCAACACCGATCACCCCGGTTGGTAGGTTTTCAGTGCAAGAGCAGGCTGCGAGCACCACGACGCACGACGCAATGGTCACCCACGGCCAGCGACGGCGCGTGAACGGCGCGGCACCCGCGCATACGACAAGGGCTGCGTCGAGCAAGCCGAAACCTGTCGCGAACGGGCTGATGAGGCAAAACGCCACGAGCACGAGCGCTAGAAGTACGTCCCGGGGTCGAATAAGCTCAACCTCCACATGATTGGTCATGCTTTGCCAGCGTAATTTCCGGGCGCATCACTGTCGTCGTACCGTGGTACCACTTTGCGGGTCGAGCATTTTCTGTCCCGCGGTGACGCGACTACACTCACGCCACGTGCGAGTTCTGGCAGCAATGAGTGGCGGCGTCGATTCCTCCGTGGCGGCGGCGCGACTCGTCGATGCCGGACACGATGTCGTCGGCGTTCACCTCGCCCTGAGCAAGGACGCGCAGCAAACCCGCGAATCCGCGCGTGGCTGCTGCTCGATCGAGGACTCCGCCGACGCGCGCCGCGTGTGCGACAAGCTGGGCATTCCGTTCTACGTGTGGGATTTCTCCGACCGCTTCAAAGAAGAAGTCATCGATGACTTCGTGGACAGCTACGCCCGCGGGGAGACCCCCAACCCGTGCCTGCGCTGCAACGAGAAGATTAAGTTCGCAGCACTCCTCGAGCGCGCGATGGCTCTCGGCTTCGACGCCATCGCAACAGGCCACTACGCGATTATCGACGCCTCTGGCAACCTCCGCCGCTCCACCGATGCCCTGAAAGATCAGTCCTACGTCCTCGGTGTGATGACGCGCGATGAGCTGGACCGCTGCATCTTCCCAGTTGGCGACACTGAGAAGCCACAGATCCGCGAGGAAGCCGCTGCCTATGGTTTTTCCACCGCGTCAAAGCCAGATTCTTATGACATCTGCTTCATCCCAGATGGCAATACCCAGGCGTTTTTGGGCAAGTCCATCGGCATGCGTCCCGGCATGATCGTGGACCAGGATGGCGCGGAGCTCAAAGAGCACGACGGTGCTTTCCAGTACACGATTGGTCAGCGCAAGGGCCTGAATATCCGCGTGCCAGCTGCCGATGGCAAGCCACGCTACGTTACCGATATTGATACTGAAACCGGCACCGTCACTGTCGGTCCGCGTGCGGCTCTCGAGGTGACCACGATCCACGCTGACCGTCTCAAGGTTCTTCACCCCGTGATGTCCGAAACTTCCGAGGGCGGAGATCCGCTCTCCGCCCTCGTGCAGATCCGTGCTCACGGTGGCGTCGTTAAGTGTCGTGCGCACGTTGACCTTGACGCGGACACCATGACACTGGATCTCGCCGAGCCGCTTTCCGGCGTTGCCCGCGGCCAGGCAGCTGTACTGTACCTGCCGGACCCGGACGGGCAGGGCGATATCGTGCTGGGGTCTGGTACGATCTGCGGAACGGAGTCCGCGTGACGGCTTTCGGGCTTGGTCCACTGCCCGGTATCGACCTTGCGCAGGCTGCGGACGTGGTTCTCTCTGAATTACCCACACCGCACCTTCCGCAGCTACCTGCCCGTGGAGTGGGCTCTGATCTCATTGGTCGCACGGTCGCGCTTTTGCCACTGAACCTCGATATCGGCCCGCGCTCCTGGCGGGTCACACGCCGCCCACAGATCGCCACCATGCGTGCCCGCGATCAATTCGAATGTGGCCTTGATCTGCTCGAGGAACTCTGGGCTGGCAAGGTCACCGAACTCAAAGTCCAGCTCGTAGGCCCGTGGACTCTCGCCGCACAGCTCGAAATGGCCAATGGCCACCGCATGATCACGGACCGTGGGGCGACACGGGATATTGCAGAGGCCTTGGTGTATGCGGCGGCGGAGCATAGGAGAGATGTGGAGAAGCGATTCGGCGTGCCAACCATCCTGCAGCTCGACGAGCCGGCGCTCGAGAACGTGCGAGGTGGAACGGTCAAAGGAACGACGGACTACGAGGAGATCCCTGCCGTTCCCGACGAGCGTCTCTTGGAGGCCTACGAGCCCTTCGGCGAGCACCTCCTCAACGCGCCGGAACCTTTGTACGGGGCCGACTGGTTCACCGTGAACCTAGCAGGGGAGTTCGACTGGGATGCTCTTGCCGGCGCGTTCGACCGTGGTGCGCGGATCGCGGTACCGGTGATGAAACCGCGCGATGTGTTCAACATCTTCGACCAGCTACAGATCGATCCGGCATTAACCAAAATCGACGTTTACGCGGAACCTGGTCCGACGCTGCTGGCTACCGCGGCGAACTATAGCGCCGCAGCGGAAATGGCAGACGCGATTGCTGCCACGCCGAAGTAAGGGACTAGCTGATCATGGGCCACGCGGTGTTGATGCCGGAGGTATCACGGCCGCGGGATTCCATGTATTTGCGGAAGTCCGTCTGAATTTCAAAATGCTTGACAGCTTGGAATTCCATGAGCTCATCCAGGTCCTTCTGGGCCAGCTCCGGCCAGACAGAATTGACCTGCTTCCAGGCGATGCGCGCAGCAGCCATCGCGTCAGAGGTGGCTTCGTGAGCATTTTCTAGCTGCACACCATAGTGCTCCGATAGTGCGCCGAGATTGCGCTTGCCGCCCTTGCGGTAGCGGTCCATCGCGCGGTCAATGAGCAGCGGATCAAACACCGGGCCAGTCACGGTGAAATCGCCGGTCAACGCGCGCAGCACCGTCAGGTCGTACGGTGCATTGAACACGATCAGGGTGAAACCGTCGTCCCAGGCCTGCTTGATGGTGTCCACGGTCTCCTTCAATACCTCACTATGCGGGCGACCTTCCGCGCGGGCCTTTTCCGTAGAGATGCCATGGATCGCAGCGGCCTGTTCAGGGATCTCCACGCCAGGGTCGGCGAGGTGTTCGGTGGCGGTGACCTCGCGACCGTCGATACGCACGAGTGCAGAGGTAACAATGCGTGCCTCCAGCGGATTCGCCGAGGTGGTTTCAAGGTCGAAGGAGAGCATCCGCGACGCGTCGAATGTAGGCATGGTGCTCATTCTAATGAGCGGCGCGACACCCACATCTTGACCTTGCCCCAAGGTCAACGTTCACACTAGTGCCATGGGTGATTACACGATCGGAGAAATGGCCGACATGCTCGGCCTGAGCACTAAAGCGCTAAGGCATTGGGAGGTGCGCGGTTTGTTGGAGCCAGCCCGTACCTACAGCGGGTACCGGATGTATTCAGATGCTGACGTGGAACGCTGCGCAGCCATCGCGCTCTACCGCGGCGTGGGCATGTCGCTGGAAAGCATCGCCGAGCTTATCGACGCCCCCTCGCACACCCTCCGATCCGCCCTGAACCACCACCGCGCCGAGTTGGCTCAACGGCTTGCTGCTGTGAACGAGCAGATCAAGGCGGTGGATGAACTTATTAATGAAACTGTGAAAGGACAGATCAACATGGACGCAATGAAGAAATACCTCGGGGAGAAAATGCTGGAATACCAGGCGGAAGCCGAGGAACGCTGGGGTGATACTGCCGAATGGGCGCAGTCCCAAGAGAAACTGGCGCAGATGGGTGAAGACGACTTTGCCCAGCTACAACGCGACCAGGAGGCCTTCGCAGCAGACCTGGTTGCTGCCCGCGATGCAGGCGTGACGGCGGGCTCGGAGGAAGCCGCCACGCTCGTCGCTCGCCACCGGGACATGATCGGGCAGTGGTACGAGGTCACCCCGTCCCGTCAGCTCATCCTGGCGCGCATGTATGTCGGTGATGAGCGCTTCCACGAGGCGTACAAGGGGGCGCAGGAATACCTGTTGGAACTCGTCGAAAAGCATGCTGCGACTGAGGGCGTGGATGTGAACAATCCGGAGTGGTGAGTAGGGGAGTCCTTGGGTGGTTCCCGTTTCTGCGTATCTACACTGGGGCAGCGTGACTGAGAATAACGGCAGCATCGATAAGGATCTCCTCCGCGAGTGGGATGAACTGGCCAAGGAGGTCCGCCACCACCGAGACCTGTACTACAACGGCGACCCGGTGATTACGGACGCGGAGTTCGATGAGATGTTCCGGGCCCTCCAGAAACTGGAGGCAGAACACCCAGAGCTGGCGGTGCCGGATTCGCCGACGAAGGAAGTCGGTGCGGCGGTGACGGACTCGGCCTTCGCGGATGTTGAGCACCTTGAGCCGATGACCAGTTTGGACAACGTGTTCTCAGCCGAGGAGCTCGCGGAATGGCTGGCCAAAACCCCCGGACCCTACCTGACGGAGCTGAAGATCGACGGCGTGTCCATCGACCTGGTCTACGAGAACGGCAAGCTTGTCCGCGCTGCCACGCGTGGGGACGGTCGCGTGGGCGAGGACATCACCGCCAACGCCCGGGTTATTGAGGACATCCCGCACGAGCTTAAAGGCGACGCACCGGCACTGGTGGAAGTCCGTGGTGAGGTGTTCATCCGCCCGGAGGACTTCCCGGAGCTCAATGAACTGCGCCAGAAGGAGGGCGGCAAGCCGTTTGCCAACCCGCGAAACACCGCAGCTGGTGGCCTGCGCCAGAAGGACCCGGAGGCGGTGCGCAAGCGTAAGTTGCGCATGATCTGCCACGGCATTGGCGCGCGCGAGGGTGTGGAGCTCACCTCCCAGCATGAGGCGTACGAGAAGCTTGCGTCCTGGGGTCTGCCCGTTAGCGAATACACCAAGAAGGCTTCGACCGCGCAGGAGGTCCAGGACGCGGTCACTTACTGGGCTGATCACCGCCATGATGCCATCCACGAGATGGACGGTGTGGTGATCAAGGTCGATGACCTAGCCACACAACGGCAGCTCGGTTTCACATCGCGCGCGCCACGGTGGGCGATCGCGTACAAGTACCCGCCGGAGGAAGTGACCACGAAGCTGCTGGATATTGAGGTGTCCATTGGTCGTACGGGTCGCGCTACGCCGTATGCCGTGATGGAGCCGGTGTTCGTCTCCGGGTCCACGGTTGCGATGGCCACGTTGCACAACCAGACGGAGGTCAAACGCAAGGGCGTGCTCATCGGTGACACGGTGGTGGTACGTAAGGCCGGCGAGATTATTCCGGAGGTCCTCGGCCCGGTCGCCGGTCTGCGTGACGGCACTGAGCGCGAGTTCGTGTTCCCCAAGGATTGCCCGGCGTGTGGCACGGAGCTCGCGCCCGCGAAGGAAGGCGATGCGGATTGGCGTTGCCCGAACACCCGCTCGTGCCCGGCGCAGCTCGGCGCGCGCCTGGAATACATCGGTTCCCGCGGGGCCTTCGACATCGAAGCCCTCGGAGAGAAGGGAGCGCATGATCTCATCGCATCGGGTGTGCTTATCGACGAATCCACTCTTTTCTCCTTAACCCCCGACGACTTAAAGAAGTCGTCGACGTACACGAGGAAAGACGGACAGATTAACGCCTCTGGCACGAAGCTCCTGAGCAACCTGCAGGAGAAAAAGACCACTGACCTGTGGCGCGTGCTGGTGGCCTTGTCGATCCGCCATGTTGGTCCGACGGCGGCGCGGTCTTTTGCGACGCGCTATAAGTCCATGGACGCTCTGCGGGAAGCCTCGGTAGAAGACCTCGCGGAGACCGATGGTGTCGGCACGATCATCGCCGAATCCTTCAAAGCGTGGTTTGAGGTGGACTGGCATGTGGAGATCGTCGATAGGTGGGCGGCAGCCGGCGTGACCATGGAAGATTCCGTCGAGGACGCAGCACCCCAAACCCTTGAGGGGTTGACCATTGTGGTCACCGGCACGTTGGAGAACTTCTCCCGCGACAGCGCCAAGGAGGCAATCCTGTCCCGCGGTGGCAAGGCATCGGGTTCGGTGTCGAAGAAGACTGACTACGTGGTGGTGGGGGAGAACGCCGGTTCCAAGGAGCAGAAAGCACGCGACCTGGGCATCACCATCTTGGACGAAGCCCAGTTTGAGCAGCTCCTGGAAACCGGCGAGGTTTAGTTCGCAAGTTTCGAAGGGGCTGTCAGTCGGGCTGATTGGAGGCCCACGAGGATGGCTGCCCAAGCCGCGAAGAGCCACCAGACAAGGATGGGGATGGATTCATTCCAGCTCATCCCTCGGGCGATGAGAACCACTACTAGGGATGTGACAACTGCATCCAAGAAACCAATGAATCGCTTCTTCTTGCGCATCAAGCTGAACGTCGATAACCCGAGCAAGACAAGAATGACAATTAGGCTGATCATGGGCGCGTACCTTTTACCAGTTCAATTCCAAGGTCGTCGACGTCGGCTTCACTCGAATTAGCGACGAATGCGGCGCGAGGATGTGGTGATTCTGGGTCCCAGACGAGCATTGTGCTGTATCCGCCGGTTCCGCCGTTGTGGAAGATATATGTTGTGTCGTCTTCCTCAAAATCCGCCCAGCCGAGCTCCGGGCCACCGTGTGCGACAACCCAGTCGACATACTTGGCAATGTCGTGTGCAGTGGAACGGATGGCGCCTGCGGGAGCCCATCCGTTCATATCCCAACGCTCGGCTTTACGGCCGTTGAAAGTGAGACCCTGTGGGTGGCCGTCGACGGTGCCCGGCATGGCGAGGAAAGTCGAGGCCATTCCGGCTGGCTCGAAGATCCGGGTGCGCAACAGCTCTTCATAGGGAGTGTCAGCGTTGACAGCGAGGAGCTGTCCGAGAAGGGCGTGACCGTAATTGGAGTAGTTTTCTTCGCCACGATTTTTGAGTTCTGCTTGCTTGGCAGCTTCCAGAATGTCGTTCGGGGTGGCATCCTTGTACGGATTGCCGCCATTGCGGAGCAGGGACAGCACTAGGTTGGCAAAGCCCACGCCTTCCAGCCGGGATAGGCCGGAGGTGTGATTGAGTAGTTCTTCGATGGTGACATCAGCAATTGGGGTTCCTGCAGCATCGATAATGTCTTGGACTTGGGTATCCAGGCGAAGGGAGCCATTTTCAATTTGTTGGCGGGCCAGCTCGCCGTTGAAAGTCTTGGTCAGGGAACCGATCTCGAACTCGGTGTGTTGGTCGGCTCCCAGGCCGCCGAAGCGGACCTCGCCACCGTCGTAGATGAATCCGGCGAGTTGGTGGTACCCCTTGGGGGCGTGGGCGACGAGCACCGATGTAATTGTGTCGTCGCCAGTGTGGTCTGTAGCGGAATCGATGGGGCGAGGGCCGAAATAGAGCAGTAATGAAAGAGTGGCCAGAGCAGCGGGGACGCCTACGGCGATGCGGCGGATATATTGCTGGCGCATTAGTGGTCCTCTCCGGCGGCAATGATGGTCAATAGGGGAATGACACGGGAAGACCTGACTTCGTAGCGGCCGTCGAGTTTGGCAATCCAGCCGGCGCTCTGAAGGGCGCCAATGTGGTGATAGGCGGTGCCGGTGGAGGAAACAAGGGCTTCGTCGACAAGCTCGGCGACTGTTGCGGGCGCCACCAAGAGTCGGCGGAGGATAGCGCCTCGGACTGGATGTGCGATCGCGGCGATGCGGTGAATGTACTCGTTCCACTCGCGGCCGGTGAGGTAGTCGGCGCTGCGTTCCCATTGGTACGCGTACTCCCGGCCGTCAAGTGTGACGGCACCTCCGAAGACGACGGATCCATGATGGTCGTGATCGGAAGAGTTCGAGCACTGGATCTGGTCCACGACCCAGAAATCTCCCGAAGACGATGAAGTGGGGGAGGATTCGAGGGCAGCGACGCGGGACTCGAGAGCTTTCAGGCGCTCCAGGATCGTTGTATTGGTTTCATGGGAAATGGAAATTTCCTGTTGCATGACTCTAGAAATACGGAATCACTGGCAATCTGTCAAGCGTGAAAGAGAAAAAGCGCGCCGAAGCGCGCACGAGTCAAAGGGGGTGGAGGGTGCTGTTTAGCGGACCAAGGCTCCCACGATGGCGCCGAGGTCGCCGATGTGGCTGACCTCGGAAGCGAGGAAGTCCGGACCGCCTGTACGGCCGACCACCATGTAGAGGCCAGCGGTACCCAGGGGCGTGATGGTCAGGGTGGAGTCGAGGAGCCACCAGGCATCGGGGACCCACGTGTCGGTGTCATCGCGGAGGATGCGGGCATGGGAGACGTCGATAAGCTGGGGTGCGGAACCATCATCACCGGGCGCGGCCTGGGATGCGGCGACACGCTCGCTGCCGGTGGCGGTTTCGCGGAGGACCACAGCCCAGGACGACGTCAACGCCATGGGCATGACGGAGACGAGCTCCTCCATCGCGGCGGGCAGATCGTGGACCTGGTGGGCCACGCGAGCGAGCATTTGCACCTGCTCGCGGCGATCAACGCGTCCAGTGAAGGGGCGGATGGAATCCACCTCAACACCCTTGACGGATGCGGCGGCGGTGATGAGGGAATCAACCATGACGCCGGTGGGAAGTTCCACCACAATGTCGTCGGTCACCATTGCGGCATCGCCGGCAAAAACTGATTCCACGATGTCTACGGACTTGATATTGGCGTCGACCATTCCGAAAGCCTCGGCGAGCTCACCAAGACTGCCGGGGGTGTCTGGAAGGACAACACGGATCAGGTAGGACATGACATCTCGTCTCGTTGAAATTCAATTGGGGTGCTGCCGTAGTATAAGGGCGACCGAGACTAATACCAATGATTTTAAGAAGGTGGGCACCGTGGCTGAAGCCTCAGGAATCTCCCGTGAGGAGGTCGCAGGCATTGCACGACTGGCGCGTATTGCCGTGAGCGAAGAGGAATTGGACCAGCTCGCAGGCCAATTGGACACGATTGTTGAGGCCGTCTCAGCGGTTCAGGCTGTAGACACCGACGGTGTTGAGGCGATGAGCCACCCGCACTCAATTGATGCTGGCATGCGTGAGGATGTTGTGCGTCCGACATTGACGCAGGAGCAGGCGCTGGACCAGGCGCCGGAGGTTGAGGAAGACCGCTTTATGGTTCCGCAGATTCTGGGGGAGGAGCAGTAGATGACCGAGTACACCATTCCCGCAGAAGGGCTGACCAGCCTGCCGGCGCACGTGCTGGCCGAGAAGATTCAGGCAGGTGAGGTGACCTCCCGCGAGGTGACCCAGGCCTTCCTCGACCGCATTGCGGAGACCGATGAGACGATCGGCGCGTTCTTGCATGTGGGTGCGGAGGAAGCACTCGCTGTTGCCGACGAAGTGGATGCTGCTGTGAAGGCCGGTGAAGCCCCGGCATCCCCACTGGCTGGTGTCCCGCTGGCGCTGAAGGACCTGTTTGTTACCACGGATGCGCCGACGACCGCTGCATCCAAGATGCTTGAGGGCTACATGAGCCCCTACGACGCGACAATTGTGTCCAAGATCCGCGCCGCGAAGATCCCGATCCTAGGCAAGACCAACCTAGATGAGTTCGCCATGGGTTCCTCCACGGAGAACTCCGCCTACAAGGTGACCCGTAACCCGTACGACTTGGACCGCACGCCGGGTGGTTCCGGTGGTGGTACGGCGGCAGCGCTGGCTGCTGGCCAGGCCCCGCTGGGCATTGGTACAGACACGGGTGGGTCGATCCGCCAGCCGGCAGCACTCACTGGCACGGTGGGTGTGAAGCCGACCTATGGTGCGGTGTCGCGCTACGGCATGATCGCCAATGCGTCCTCCCTTGACCAGGCAGGCCCGTGCGCCAATAATGTGCTGGATACGGCACTGCTGCACGAGATTATTGCCGGCCACGATGAGTTCGACGCCACGAGCGTTGATCGCCCGGTCAGCGCTGTTGTGGAAGCCGCGAAGCAGGGCGCTTCCGGCGATCTCACCGGTGTGAAGATTGGCCGTGTGAAGCAGTTCTCCGGTGAGGGGGTGCAGGCGGGGGTTGTGGAGGCCGTGGATAAGGCAATCGCGCAGCTCGAAGCCCAGGGCGCAGAGATCTTCGAGGTTGATTGCCCGACGTTCGAGCACGTCATGGGTGCGTACTACATCATTCAGACCTCGGAGGTCAGCTCTAACCTCGCGCGTTTCGACGGCATGCGGTACGGCAAGCGCGTCGGTGACGACGGCAAGAACTCCGCGGAAGAGGTCATGGCGCTCACCCGTGGTGAGGGCTTCGGCGATGAGGTGAAGCGTCGCGTCATCCTGGGTACGTACGCCCTGTCGGTTGGTTACTACGACGCGTACTACCTGCAGGCGCAGCGCATTCGTACGCTCATCGCGCAGGACTTTGCCAAGGCTTTCGAGCAGGTGGACATCATCGCGGGCCCGGCGACGCCGACGACGGCGTTCAAGCTGGGGGACAAGATCGATGATCCGTTGGCCATGTACAACTTCGATCTGTTCACCCTGCCACTGAACCTGGCTGGCCTGCCGGGCATGTCTGTCCCGGCGGGCACCGCCTCTGATACGGGTCTGCCGGTTGGCCTGCAACTCATCGCGCCGGCGTTCGCCGACGAGCGGCTCTACCGAGTGGCAGCAGCTTATGAAACCGGCCGTTAACCCCTGGAATACCCTCGCAGCTCTTGCTGCGGGGTATTTTCTCGTCCTCATTGATCAGGGTTTCATGCCCGTGATCACGCCGCTCTTGCCTTTCGACGTTGGAAATGCCGTCTGGCTCACCAGCGTCTACTTGCTGTGCACGGTTGCGCCCATGCCGGCGTCGGGGCGCTTGGGGGATACGCATGGGCAACGGCGCGTGTTCCTTATTGGGCTGGCGGTTTACGTCGCGGCCCTAGTTTTCGCTGGCTTGTCGTGGTCGTTTGCTACCTTGGTCGCAGCCCGCGGACTCCAAGGCTTTGGTGCGGCGCTCTTCCTGCCACAAGCTTTCGGCCTCATCCCGCGGGTATTCAGTGAGGATAAACAGGGGCGCGCCTTTGCTGCATGGGGAGTGATCGGCTCGGTGGCCTCACTCATCGGTCCGGTTGTGGGCGGCGCGATCGCAGAATTCTCCGGCTGGCGCGCGGCATTTCTTGCGCAGGCGGCGCTGGGTGCCATAGCGCTTATCGCGGGGCTCATTGCCTTACCGAGGCTGCCTTCCAGCAACCAACCCGTTTACCTCCTTCCGGTTCTGTTGTCTTTCGGCGGGCTCGGTTGCTTGGTCTACGGCATCCAATTCAGCAAGTGGATTTCCGTAACCATGGGTGTGATCTTCTTGGGTTTGCTCGTGCTCTCCGCGCGACGGGGAACAGACGAAGGCTTCTTGCCCGTGGACCTGCTCCGCGATCGTTCTTTCACCCTGGGCGCCGTCGGCGTGGCCGCGATGGGCTTTACCGTCGCGTCAATGTTCATCCCGCTGATGTACTGGCTGCAGACAGTCGCCGGCGCAACGCCGAGCCAGTCGGGTTTAATCACGGCACCCATGTCTGTGTTGGCATTCGTGCTCACGCCCGTGGCTGGAGATCTGACGGATCGACGCGATCCTGGTCGGCTGTGTGTCATTGGTTTCGGGGTCTCTGCCGTCGGCATCGGTCTGGCTATTGCACTCATTCAGGCTTCGGCAGGGGTGTGGTGCTTCCTCGTGGTAACGGCTTTGCTGGGAGTTGGTGGTGCTTTCGTGTGGGCACCCAATGCCGCGGTGACCATGCGGGGCATTGCAGAACATCAGACTGGTGCGGCATCGGGGCTGTACAACACCGCCCGTCAGGTGGGCAGCGTGCTCGGCGTTGCTCTGGTGGGCACAGTGTTGGCTTCTGGTGCGATCGACACCACGGCTGGCAAGGCGCTGGCTCTCCCGACTGCCGCGATGATCGTGGGGGCATTTGCTTCTTTGGCACTGGCTGCGGGGAGAAAACAGGCCGTCGCGGACATGTCGGCATAATCGCGCTAGTCTGGGGTTCATGCGTCTTGCCACACTGACCTCCGGAGGCGATTGCCCCGGCCTGAATGCTGTTATCCGCGGTATCGTCCGCACCGCGAGCTCCGAGTTTGGTTCCACGGTGGTGGGCTACCGTGATGGCTGGGTGGGCCTCATGGATGATCTGCGCGAAGACCTCTACGACGACGCGTATATGGATTCCATCCTGCTGCGCGGTGGCACCATCTTGGGTACGGGCCGCCTGCACCCGGACAAGTTCAAGGCCGGGGTTGATCAAATCAAGGAGAATCTTGCAGATGCGGGAGTGGACGCGCTCATCGCCATTGGTGGTGAGGGCACGCTTAAGGGGGCGAAATTCCTCTCTGACAATGGCATTCCAGTGGTGGGTGTGCCGAAGACGATTGACAATGACGTCAATGCCACGGACTACACCTTCGGCTTTGACACGGCAGTATCCGTGGCTACGGATGCGATTGACCGCCTGCACACCACGGCGGAGTCTCACAACCGCATCCTCATCGTTGAGGTGATGGGCCGCCACGTCGGCTGGATCGCGCTGCACGCCGGTATGGCTGGCGGTGCGCACTACACGGTGATCCCGGAGGACCCCTTCGACATTGAGGACATCTGCAAGGCGATGGAACGTCGTTTCCAGATGGGGGAGAAGTACGGCATCATCGTCGTGGCCGAGGGTGCTGTGCCGAAGGAAGGCACGATGGATGCCGGCCTGGGTGAGGAAGACGAGTTTGGTCACAAGACCTTCAAGGGCATGGGCCAGATCATCGGCGATGAGATTCACAAGCGCCTGGGCTATGACGTACGCACGACGGTTCTGGGCCACATCCAGCGCGGTGGTACGCCCACGGCCTATGACCGCGTGCTGGCCACTCGTTACGGCGTCCACGCAGCACGCGCCGCGCACGAGGGCAAGTTCGGTATGTCCGTGGCTCTGCACGGTGAGAACATTGATCTAGTCCCGCTAGAAGCAGCTGTGGGCACGCTGAAGCGTGTGCCGGAGCACCGGTACAAAACTGCGCGTGCTATGTTCGGCTGATGAATTTTTGCGATACTCCCGCCATGTCCAACGAGTGGGTCACGTTAGAGCCGCTGAGCCACGAGCATGCGGAATCCCTCGCCGCCCACGTGGGAGATCTCTCGGAACTGTGGTACCAGGACCACATCCCCACGCCGGAGGGCGTACCCGCTTACATTGACGACCTGTTGGCGCAGCAGGGGCAGGGGACCCGCGCACCCTGGGCAATTGTGAATCCAGAGGCGCAAGCGATCGGTGTGACTACCTTCTTCCACCCGGACCCCACGAATAGGAACATCGAGGTCGGCTCGACTTGGTTGGCTAAAGAAGCGCAGGGCACCCCGATCAACAAAGCGGCGAAGTTGCTGTTGCTGCAGCGCGCCTTCGAGGAGCTTGGCTGCCTGCGTGTGGAGATCCGCACGCACTACATGAACCGCCAGTCGCGTGCGGCCATTGAGAGCCTCGGTGCGAAACTGGACGGTGTGCTGCGCCGCCACAAGATCCTCAAGAGCGGACTCGTGCGCGACACCTGCGTGTATTCGATTTTGGACACCGAGTGGCCCGAGGTGAAGACGGCCCTTGAGGCGAATCTCCGTCGCCGTTAGATCGCGTCCAGCCCGATATCCAGTACGGTTACGGAGTGCGTGAGTGCACCGACAGCAAGATAATCCACGCCCGTCTCCGCATAGGCCCGTGCAACGCCAAGCGTAAGGCCACCCGAGGATTCTAGCTTCGTTGCAGGCGATATAGCATCCCGCTTATCGACGGCCTCCCGCGTCCCCTCCACACTGAAGTTGTCTAGCATCACCAGGTCTGGTTCGAATTCGAGCACCTGCTCTAGTTGCGCAAGATCATCCACCTCGACTTCGCGGGGGAGGTGGGGGAAGGCTTCCACGGTGCGTCGATAAGCTTCGGCGACGCTACCCACGCTGGCGACGTGGTTGTCTTTAATGAGCACGGCATCCCCCAGGCTCATGCGGTGATTCACGCCACCACCGCAGCGCACAGCGTACTTAGCAAGGTCACGGTAGCCGGGCAGCGTCTTCCGGGAGTCCCGAACACGGGCGTGCGTTCCAACGAGCTCCTGGGCCCATTGACTGGTGTGGGTGGCAATACCACTCGCGTAGGTGAGCAAGTTCAGGGCGGTGCGCTCCGCTGACAGGATGGCGCGGGCTGGGCCAGAGATAGTGGCTAGGTGGTCACCGGGTGCGACAGTGTCGCCGTCAGATGCGTGGATGTCCACTGTGATGGCGGGGGAGACCTCATTGAACGTCCACCGTGCGGCGTCGAGCCCAGCAACGACACCTGGTTGGCGGGGGATGAGGGATGCGGTCAGCTGTGCGCCCGTATCGACGGTCGCTTCGGAGGTAGCATCCGGCCCGTGAGCGAAATCTTCTGAAAGCCCAAGTCGGATGAGCTGTATCGTGGCTTCTTTGTTCAAACCCTGCATTGATTTACTCCCCACTGCCTGGACTACCGATGGCGATCATACGTTCCAGCGACTGTCGCGCCTTGGCTGCAATGTCTTCTGGCACCGTTACTTCATCCTTCATGTCACGCAGGCTCGCCACAAGCTTCTCCGGAGTGATCATCTTCATGTACGAGCACGAAGCCTGAGGGTTCACTGGCTGGAAGTCGGTGTTCGGGGACTTCAACTGCAGCTGGTGAAGCATGCCTACTTCAGTGGCGACGAGCACGGTGCCCTGTGTGTCCTGTGTAGCCTGGTCGAGCATGCCGCCGGTAGACAGCATGTGTACACGTTCGGGATCGATCACGCCTTCACCAGCCAGGAAAATCGCGGAGTTTGCGCAGCCGCACTCAGGGTGGATGTACAGTGGCGCATCCGGGTGAGCAGCAGCTTGATCAGCTAGCTGCTTGCCGTTAATGCCGGCGTGGACGTGGCATTCGCCGGCCCAGATGTGCATGTTGTCCCTGCCTGTTTCACGCTTCACGTGAGCGCCAAGGAACTGGTCAGGACAGAAAAGAATCTCTGTGTCCGGATCAATGGATGCAACGACCTCTACTGCATTGGAAGATGTACAACAGATATCGGTGAGTGCTTTCACGTCTGCCGTGGTGTTCACGTAGCTGACCACAACGGCATCGGGGAATTCCTCCTTCCATTGCTGGAGTTGCTCAGCCGTGATGGAATCTGCCAGGGAGCACCCGGCGTCCGCATCAGGGATGAGCACGGTCTTGTCCGGGCTCAAGATCTTGGCGCTTTCGGCCATGAAGTGCACGCCGCAAAACACAATGACGTCTGCGTCGGTTTCTGCGGCGATGCGGGACAGTGCCAATGAATCGCCAGTGAAATCAGCGATGTCTTGAATCTCCGGGATTTGGTAGTTGTGCGCCAAAATCACTGCGTTACGTTCTTGTTTTAGTTTTTGCACTTCATCGGTCCACATGTGTTCAATGTAGCCCGCTTTTATGCGTACGAGGTGAAGTTGACCCCCAAAGCACAGGTTTCACACAGTGAGAGTTATGGTCCACTGTATGGAATCGACGAAGATTGAACAGAACAAACGCAATGAAGAGCGTTCAGCCTTCATCGCGACACTCGGCTTTCCTCTCTTGGTGATCGCCGGTGGTGTCATTGGTTTCGCCGCACCCAACGTTGTCGCGCCGATTTCAGGATGGACAACGTGGCTGTTGGGCATTGTCATGTTCGGTATGGGCCTGACATTGACGGGTAAGGACTTCGTCTTTGTGGCGAAGAAGCCCTTGCCAGTGGTCATCGGTGTGGTCGCGCAGTTTGTCATTATGCCATTGGCTGCCGTCGTATTGACGTGGGCGTTGCGCCTCCCGCCGGAAGTTGCAGCGGGCGTGATCCTCGTTGGTTGTGCTCCTGGTGGTACTTCCTCCAACGTGGTGTCCTACCTGGCACGGGGTGACGTCGCCCTGTCTGTGACCATGACGTCCGTGTCCACACTGCTGGCACCGCTGCTCACGCCACTGCTGACACTGTGGCTGGCCGGTGAGCACATGGATGTCAGCGCTGGACCGATGGCGCTGTCGATCCTGAAGATGGTTGTTCTGCCTGTGGGGTTGGGTCTGTTGGTGCGTTTCCTGGCTCCAAAGTTCGTCGAAAAGATTCTTCCGACGCTCCCATGGGTGTCTGTGACGGCAATCGCGATGATCGTTGCCATCGTGGTTGCGGGCTCTCGCGACAAGCTCGCGCAAGCGGGCCTCATCGTCCTCATTGCGGTGATCCTGCACAACACGCTCGGCTACGTGCTTGGCTACCTCACCGGCAAAATCACCGGCCAGTCGGAGGCGACCTCACGCACCATGGCCGTTGAGGTGGGTATGCAGAACTCCGGCATGGCAGCAACGCTGGCTACCGCATACCTCAGCCCACTGGCCGCTCTGCCTGGCGCAGTGTTCTCTGTGTGGCACAACCTGTCCGGCGCGGTTCTCGCGCTCATTTTCCGCGCAAAGGACAAGAAGAACTGGTAACCGGAGCTATCGTCTCGGCGTCAGCAGAAGGGCATTACACTGGTCAACTATGACTGCGTACGACCTGATGGATTACGACGAGGTACTGGAAAAGTATGACCCAGTAATGGGCCTTGAGGTGCACGTCGAGCTCTCTACCGAGACGAAGATGTTCTCCACCTCCTCCGCGCACTTTGGTGCGGAGCCGAACACGAACATCGACCCGGTGTCGCTGGGCTTACCTGGCGCACTTCCTGTGGTGAATGCCAAGGGCGTGGAGTGGGCCATCAAGATTGGCCTAGCTCTTAACTGCAAGATCGCCGAGTCTTCTCGCTTTGCCCGCAAGAATTACTTCTACCCGGACCAGCCGAAGAACTACCAGATTTCGCAGTACGATGAGCCGATCGCATACGACGGTTACTTGGATGTTCTGCTTGACGACGGCACGGAGTGGCGCGTCGACATCGAACGCGCCCACATGGAGGAAGACACGGGCAAGCTGACCCACCTGGGTTCGGCTTCGGGCCGGATCTCCGGTGCGACGGCTTCACTGGTCGACTGCAACCGTGCGGGTGTGCCACTCATTGAGATCGTGACGAAGCCGATTATCGGCGCAGGGGAGCGCGCCCCGGAAGTTGCCCGCGCGTACGTGGGTGCACTGCGTGAACTGGTGAAGGCACTCGGTGTGTCTGATGCCCGTATGGATCAGGGTTCTATGCGTTGCGATGCCAACGTTTCTCTGCGTCCGAAGGGCCAGGAGAAGTTCGGTACTCGTACGGAGACCAAGAACATCAACTCCCTGAAGTCCGTCGAGCAGGCAGTGCGCTACGAGATGCAGCGTCATGCTGCTGTGCTAGAGGCAGGCGGGGAGATCGTTCAGGAAACTCGCCACTACCAGGAAACAGATGGTTCTACTTCCAAGGGCCGCCCGAAAGAAGAAGCCAGCGAGTACCGCTACTTCAACGACCCGGATCTGCCGCCCGTGATTGCGAAGCCGGAGTGGGTCGAAGAGATCCGCGCAACGTTGCCGGAGCTCCCGTGGGTGCGTCGCGCACGCATCCAGGAGGAGTGGCAGCTGCCGGAGAAGGAATTCCGCGATCTGGTTAATGCTGGTGCGCTCGACCTCATTGTTGACACGGTTGAGGCCGGCACCACGCCGGATGAGGCACGTGCATGGTGGGTGTCTTACATCGCCGGAAAGGCCAACGAGGCCGACACTGAACTTGACGCACTGGGCGTAACTCCGGCTGATGTCGCTCGCGTTGTGGCACTGGTTAAGGAAGGCAAGCTCACCACCAAGCTCGCACGTCAGGCGCTCGACGGTGTCGTTGCCGGCGAGGGTAATGTGGACGAGGTCGTGGCTAAGCGTGGCCTCGAGGTAGTCCGCGATGACGGCGCCATCGAAGCAGCGGTTGATGAAGCGCTCGCTGCTAACCCGGACATCGTGGAGAAGTACAAGGCCGGCAACACCAAGGTCACCGGTGCCATCGTTGGCGCCGTGATGAAGGCAACGCAGGGCAAGGCGGATCCGAAGTCCATCAACGAGATCATCGCAAAGAAGCTCGCCGACTAGCTTTTCGACGCACCCGTGCCCCGGCCAGCCGTTCCTGGTTGCCGGGGCCTGTGGCGTTGATGGACCGGTTTGACTTTCGCCCCGCACAGCGGTCCTCGACCTGCGGTTTTGCTGTGGGTGCTTCGCGATAGTCAAACCAACTCTTTTTAGGCATGGCGAAAG